>NZ_JAAGPG010000226.1:0-13049 GCF_017104665.1 Burkholderia sp. Se-20378
TCCGCTGGCGCGGCGTGCTGCGCGCGTGCGCGACGCTGGCCGACCGTATCGCAGGGGCCGGACCCGACACGCAGCCGACGCTGGCCGTGCGCGAAGCGCGACCGCGCACGCACGTATGGGCGTCGCAGTACGTCGTGCCGCTACTGCTCGCCACGCTCGTATGCGCGCTGGCGACACTCGCGGCGAGTGCGCTGCTGCGCGTGTTCGACCTGTCGAACGTCGTGATGCTGTTCCTGATGACCGTCGTGCTGATCGCGCTGCGGCTCGGCCGGCTGGCCGGCGCGTGGGCCGCGTTCGTGTGCGTCGGCTGCTTCGACTTCTTCTTCGTCGAGCCGAGGCTGTCGTTCGCGGTGTCCGATACGCAGTACGTGTTCACGTTCGCGCTGATGCTGGCCGTCGCGCTCGCGATCGGCCAGCTTGCGGCGCGCCTGCGTGCGGAGGCGCGGGCCGCGCGCGCGAACGAGAAACGTTCGGCGGCGCTGGCGCGCGTTGCACATGACCTGTCGGCCGCGATCGAGACTGAACAGATCGCATCGATCTGCACCGGCACGATCGCGCCGCTGCTCGGCGTGCGTGTCGCGCTCGTGCTGCCGGATGCGGATGACCATCTGATGCCGGCGCAGCACGCGCGATTCGTCGAGGCACCGATCGCCAGTTGGGTCTACGAGAATGCGCGCGGCGCCGGGTGCGGGCTGCCGCCGTTCGAGCGCGCGACCGCGCAGTACCTGCCGCTGAAGGCGCCGATGCGCGTGCGCGGCGTGCTCGTGCTGTTCGGCGACGCACAGCCGGTACCGACGGACCCCGACGATCGCCGCCTGATCGACGCACTGTGCTCGTCGATTGCGATGGCGCTCGAACGCGTGCACTACGTCGGCGTCGCGCAGCACACGCTGGTCCGCATCGAAGGCGAGCGGATGCGCAATGCGCTGCTCGCCGCGGTGTCGCACGACCTGAAAACGCCGCTGACCGCGATCCGCGGGCTCGCCGAGACGCTGGAGCGGCCCGAGCGGCTGGCCGACGGGCAGCCGGCCGCGCTCGCGCACGGCATCCGCAACCAGGCCGAGGCGCTGCACGGGCTCGTCGTGAACCTGCTCGATCTCGCCCGCATGCAGAGCGAGGGCGTGCGGTTGAATCGCGAGTGGCACATGCTCGACGAGATCGTCGGCAGCGCGCTCGCGCATTCGGCGGGCGTGCTGGCCGGTCGCGACGTGAGTGCCGACTTGCCGGCCGACCTGCCGCTGATCGACGTCGACGCGCTGCTGATCGAGCGCGTGTTGATGAACCTGCTCGACAACGCGTCGAAGTACGCGGGGACGGACGCGGCCGTGGCCGTGCGCGCGCGCGTGTTCGGCGAAACGCTTTACGTCTTCGTCGAAGATGATGGCCCCGGCTTCATTGCGCGCAACACCGAGCCGCTGTTCGAGCCGTTCGAGCGCGAACGCAAGGAATCGTCGATCAGCGGCGTGGGGCTCGGGCTCGCGCTGTGCCGCAGCATCGTCAACGCGCACGGCGGCTCGATCCGCGCGGTGCCGCTCGATCCGCACGGCGCGCGGTTCGAGATTCGTCTGCCCCTGGGCGCGCCGCCCGACATCGAACACGAGAGCCGGACATGATCAGATCGCGCGTACTTATCGTCGAGGACGAATCGGACATCCGCCGTTTCGTGCGGATGGCGCTGGAACAGGAGGGGCTCGACACCTGCGAGGCGTCGACGGCCCGCGAGGCGCGGATGTATGCGTCGAGCAGCAAGCCCGATCTCGTGATCGTCGATCTCGGGCTGCCGGACGACGACGGCAAGACCTTCATCCGTGAGCTGCGCGAGTGGTCGACGGTGCCGGTGATCGTGCTGTCGGCGCGGCAACAGGAGGTGGAGAAGGTCGCGGCGCTCGATGCGGGCGCGGACGATTACCTGCCGAAGCCGTTCGGCGTGCCCGAACTGCTCGCGCGGGCGCGCGCGCAGTTGCGGCGTGCCGCGTTCGTGTCGGCCGACGGGCAATCGTCGTCGATCGTGCGGTTCGGCGACGTGACCGTCGATCTCGGCAAGCACGAAGTCGCGCGCGGCGGCGAGCCGGTCCACCTGACGCGCCTCGAATTCCGGCTGCTCGCCGCGCTGATTCGCGCGCGGGGCGGCGTGGTCGCCGCGCGGCAATTGCTGGCCGAGGTCTGGGGCATCCATGATGCGGACCGCGCGCATTACGTGCGCGTGTACATGACGAACCTGCGGCAGAAGCTCGAACCGGTGCCGGCGCGCCCACGGCACCTGCTGACGGAACTTCAGTTCGGCTACCGGCTGGTCGGTCTGGAAACGGTCGGCATGGCGGACGGGCCGCGCGGTGCGCTTTTGCCAGGTCTAGACAAGTGAAAGCCTGCGCCCGGCCGCGCGCCGGCGCGCGGAGAAAGCTGTTGTTTAGCTCGGTGTAATTCGCAATTAATTGAAATATAAGGAAATTTGCGACGCACGATCCTATTCCACCGACAATTAGAGATAAACACGGATTGCTGGCGCACCTGCTGAAAAGGCAAAGTTGTATGTACAACTTGGAGTGTCGTCGGAAAGGGCGATCCCCGGGTTGGAAGGGTTCACGGCGGCGCCGCCCGACGGGATCCCTGCCCAGTTCGCCTCTGACAGGAACGCCATGAAGAAACTCGCGCTCAGTATTGCCCTTGCCTGCATCGCGGTCGGTGCCCACGCCAAGGATTGGTCGACGATCCGGTTTGGCGTCGACGCCAGCTATCCGCCGTTCGAATCGAAGGACGCAAGCGGCAAGGTCGTCGGCTTCGACGTCGATCTCGGCAACGAGATCTGCGCCCGCCTGAAGGCGAAATGCGTGTGGATCGAGAACGACTTCGACGGGATGATTCCCGCGCTGAAGGCGAAGAAGTTCGACGGCGTGCTGTCGTCGATGTCGATGACGCCGGCGCGCGCCGAACAGATCGCGTTCTCCGACAAGCTGTTCAATACGCCAACGCGCCTCGTCACGAAGAAGGGCGCGAACCTGCAGCCGACGGCCGAATCGCTGAAGGGCAAGTCGGTGGGCGTCGAGCAGGGCACCATCCAGGAAACCTACGCGAAAGCCTACTGGGCGCCGAAGGGCGTGCAGGTCGTGCCTTACCAGAACCAGGACGGCGTGTACCAGGACCTGATGTCGGGCCGTCTCGACGCGGCGCTGCAGGACGCGGTGCAGGCCGACATCGGCTTCCTGAAGACGCCGCGCGGCGCGAACTTCGAATTCGCCGGCAAGGACATCGACGATCCGAAGACGCTCGGCAACGGCGCCGGCATCGGGCTGCGCAAGGACGACGGCGACCTGAAGGCGAAGATCGACCACGCGATCGCCGACATCATCAAGGACGGCACGTACAAGAAGCTCGAGAAGAAGTACTTCGCGTTCGACGTCTACGGCGGCTGACCGTCCATGCGGCGCGTATCGGTTGCGGTGCGCGCCGCGTCGGTCATGGGTGCAACCCGCTTCGCGTGACGCGTCCGACTTGATGAGCAGGCTGCATCAGGTAGTGCGCAGATATCGTTTGATGCGGGGTTAATGGCTGTCGAAAATCCAGCCACATCGTTCTGGATCCCTCATATGATCTTCCAAGGATTTGGCCCGCTGTTGTGGGCCGGCACGGTGGAAACCGTGAAGCTCGCGGTGCTGTCGCTCGCTGCGTCGCTCGTGCTGGGCCTCATCGGCGCAAGCGCGAAACTGTCGACGAACCGCCTGCTCAAGTCGATCGGCACCTTCTACACGACGCTGATCCGCGCGGTGCCGGACCTCGTGCTGATGCTGCTGCTGTTTTACGGGATCCAGATCCTGCTGAACAACTTCACCGACATGCTCGGCTGGGACCAGATCGACATCGATCCGTTCGTGGCCGGCGTCATCACGCTCGGCTTCATCTACGGCGCGTACTTCACCGAGACGTTCCGCGGCGCGTTCCTCGCGGTGCCGCGCGGCCAGCTCGAAGCGGGCTTCGCGTACGGGATGAGCGGCTGGCGCGTGTTCCGCCGCATCCTGTTCCCGCAGATGATGCGCTTCGCGCTGCCCGGCATCGGCAACAACTGGCAGGTGCTCGTCAAGGCTACCGCGCTCGTGTCGATCATCGGCCTCGCCGACGTCGTCAAGGCGTCGCAGGACGCGGGCAAGAGCACGCTCGATTTCTTCTTCTTCACGCTGGCTGCAGGCGCGATCTACCTCGCGATCACGACGGTCTCCAACGTCGTGCTGCATCACCTCGAGAAGCGCTATTCCGTCGGCGTCCGGAGGCTCGCACTGTGATCGAACTCGTCAGCCAGTACTGGCAAAGCTATCTCTACACCGACGGCTACCGCTTCAGCGGCCTCGCGATCACGCTGTGGCTGCTGGTGGTGTCGATCGCGCTGGGCTTCGCGCTCGCCGTGCCGCTCGCGATCGCGCGCGCATCGTCGAACCGCTGGATCTCCGGCCCGGTGTGGCTCTATACGTACGTATTCCGCGGCACGCCGCTCTACGTGCAGCTGCTGATGTGCTACACGGGCATCTACAGCCTGCAGGTCGTGCACAACCACGTGCTGCTCGACACGTTCTTCCGTAACGCGATGAACTGCACGCTGCTCGCGTTCGTGCTGAACGAATGCGCGTATGCGACCGAGATCTTCGCGGGTGCGATCAAGGCGACGTCGGCCGGCGAGATCGAGGCCGGCATGGCCTACGGGATGTCGCGCTTCAAGCTCTATACGCGGATCATCCTGCCTTCCGCGCTGCGCCGCTCGCTGCCGAGCTACAGCAACGAAGTGATCCTGATGCTGCACGCGACGACGCTCGCATTCACCGCGACCGTGCCCGACATCCTGAAGGTCACGCGCGACGTCAATTCGGCGACGTACATGTCGTTCCAGGCCTATGGCATCGCAGCCGTGCTGTACGCCATCGTCGTGTTCACGCTCATCTGGGCGTTCCGCAAGCTCGAGACGCGCTGGCTCGCGTACCTCTCGCCGCGCGGCCATTAACGCTTTCGCAAGATTCGCAAGGAAGGACCCAGCATGTACAAGCTTACCGTTGACAACCTGCACAAGAAGTTCGGCGACAACGAGGTGTTGAAGGGCGTGTCGATGAAGGCGAAGGCCGGTGACGTGATCAGCATCATCGGCTCGAGCGGCTCCGGCAAGAGCACGTTCCTGCGCTGCATCAACTTCCTCGAGCAGCCGTGTTCCGGGCAGATCACGATCGGCAGCGAGCCGATCCAGACCACCCGCGACCGCAACGGCTCGCTGCGCGTGGCCGACCAGAAGCAGCTGCAGCGGATGCGCACCAAGCTGTCGATGGTGTTCCAGCACTTCAACCTGTGGGCACACATGACGGTGCTCGAGAACATCATCGAAGCGCCGATGGCCGTGCTCGGCGTCGGCAAGGACGAAGCGATCGCGCGGGCGCGCAAGTACCTGGAGAAGGTCGGCCTCGCACCGCGCGTCGAGGGCATGTATCCGTCGCACCTGTCGGGCGGCCAGCAGCAGCGCGTGGCGATTGCGCGCGCGCTCGCGATGGAGCCGGAAGTGATGCTGTTCGACGAGCCGACGTCGGCGCTCGATCCGGAGCTCGTCGGCGAAGTGCTGAAGGTGATGCAGAAGCTCGCCGAGGAAGGCCGCACGATGGTCGTCGTCACGCACGAGATGGGCTTCGCGCGCAACGTGTCGAATCACGTGATCTTCCTGCATCAGGGCAAGATCGAGGAGGAAGGGGATCCGCAGGAGATTCTCGTGAATCCGAAGAGCGAACGACTCGGGCAGTTCCTGTCGGGTCGGTTGAAGTAAGGTCGCGTGTGAGCATTGCCTGAGCGCCCGTGACGCCCCAACGGCGTCACGGGCGTTGATGCGAACGCCGCCTACTGTTGCGCGAGCGCGTCCGTCAAAGGCCGCTGCGCGACCCGCACCAGATTGTCGCGGTCCGCACTCGGGCTCGACCATTGCAGATGCATGCTGGCGGGCCCGCTCGCATGCACGTACTCGACGCGGATCGGTACGTTGCGCTTCTGCGCCAGGTGGATGCGGCCCTTCGCGGTCGCGAGCCCTGGCTGTTCCTTGTCGATCACCTTGCGGCCGTCGATCCACACGCGCGCGACGTTGTCGCTCGTCACGCTGAACGTGTAGGTGTCGGCCTTCGGAATGTCGAGCGCGCCGGTCCAGCGGATCGCATAGTTCGTCGCATTCATCCCCTTCGACGCATCCGGCGAATCGGTGCCGGGCTCGGTGTTCAGGTCGAAATCGACCAGCGGCGTGATCGACGAGAACACCGGCGTCGCGAACGTCGTGTCGTTGTAGTACGTCGCGTTCAGCACGCGCAGCCGCGAGCTGAATGCGCTCGCGAGCGCCTGCACCTCCGCCGTGCTCCACGGGTGGCCGTCGGGGTAGAGCGTGCCCTGGAACGGCGTCGCCGGTTCGACGGTCGCGGGCGCGGACGCCGTCTGCCCCCAGTGGAAGCGCGTATTCGTGCGGCCGATCATCAGTTCCCACACGAGAAAGCCCGTCTTGCCGCCGTAGGTGCCGGCAATGCCGGCCATCGTCTGTCCCGCCTGGCCGCCCGGCCAGCCGCGCTGCAGCGTTTCCGAATTCAGGCTGTCGAGCAGGCTCGGCGGCAGCGAGTAGTCGGGCGTCGTCGCATTCTTCGCGTACGGATGGAACGCATGGAAATCGGAGAAGTAGTCGCCTTCCGGTTCCTGCACGTTCGGCGAATTGATCGGCTGCGTGGCGCCCGCATTGAGGATCGCGATGCGTGCGTCGTTCATCATCAGCGCGCGGGTTGGCTGCAGCGCGCCGTTGCCGCTGCAGCCCGGCTCGTTCATCGGTTCCCAGTACAGGATGCGCGGGTCGTTGCGGTGCGCGGACACGAAATCGGCGATGTAGTGCTGCAGGTCCTGCTTGTACGTGGTCGACGCGCCGGCCGCGATCGGCTGCAGGTACTGCTGCTCGACCGACTGCCCGGGCGACTGCACCCAGCGGCTGTTGTGCACGCCGAAGATCGGCGCGGCCTGCGGGCCGTAGGCGGGATCGACGTGCCAGCAATCGTCGTAGAAGATCGGCGCGACCTTCAGCCCGTGGCGCGCGGCGATGCCGAGCAGGCTGTCGAACTTCGCGAGGAACGCGTCGCGATCGTTGACCCAGTTCAGGTAGTGCAGGTACACGGTGATCGTGTTCATCCCGTACGTCTGCGCGTAGTCGAGCTCGCGGTCGACGGTGGCCGGATCGTAGTTCTCCCAGAAGTCGATCGCGTTGACCGCATTCCACGGGTTGTACACGGCGCCGACCACGCGGGAGAAGTCGTACGTTTTCGGCGCGACGTCCGGATAGCGGCTCACCGTCACGTTGCTGAACGCGACGCTCGCGCCGAAGCGGCGCAGCCCGAACGCGCCCGCGCGCAGCGCCGTCGTCAGGCCGCTCGTCGCGTCGTTGATGCTGATCACCTGCGTGCCGTCCACGTACACGTCGATCGCGTTGTTGCGCGTGACGACCTTCAGGTGATGCGTGCTGCCCGCGACGACCGCGGGCGCCGGATAGTCGATGAAGTCGGTCCAGTTGTCCTGTTCGCGGCCGACCTGCACCACGTGGCGCACCGCGTCGAGCCCGATGTAGTAGCCCGTCAGCGCATCGGTGCCGACCGTCGGGTTCGTCACGTGCACGATGAAGCCCGCGTTCGCGGTGGTCGCGCCCGGTGCCGGTGCGCCGATCGTGACGTCCGCTTCATACGACGCGTGGCCGTAGGCCGGATGCTGCGCGTTCGTGACGAGCTTCGCGCCGTCCGTGCTGGTGCCGCTGATCTGGATCGTGTTGCCGCCGCCGCTCGTCCAGGCCGGGCCGTATGTATCGAAGTCGGCGAGTGTCAGCGTCTGCGTGTCGGTTGCGACGGGCGGGGCCGGCGGCGCGTACGGCGGCACGCCGCGCGGCGACACGCGCAACGCGGGCGTCGGCCCCGGCAGGCCGAGCGTGACGAGCTGGTTCGGGAAGCGCGACGGGCCGCCGGAGCCCGTGTTCATGAAATCGCTGGAGGCGGCGGCAGTGGCGGCGGCGCTGTCGCTCGACGCGGCGTCGACGGACGTGCGCGCGGCGAGCGCCGAGGCTGACGGCGCGGACGAATCATCGCCGCCGCACGAGGCGAGCACGACGAGGATCGCCAGCGCGGCGGGCTTGAGGCGAGACGTGATAGTCATTCTGGACTCCGTATCAATGAGGAGAAGCGGACGACTGGTGACTCGATGCGGATGAAGCGGTGCCCGGACAGGAAACGTCGCGGGACGGTAGGCGTGTGAGGTGCGGACGGGCGGAGCGGGCAGCGCGGCGGGTTCGCGCGCATTCGCTTCCGGTCACCGTCTCGTCGTGCTGCTGTGTCGTGGCGCGGGGTTGTGCCCGACGCCGACGCAAGTATAGAAATGCTTTGAAATTATTACTAATAATTTAGTGATGGTGTTTACCCTGAAGCGGATATTGACCGGGGAGCAACCGGGGAGGGCGATGACAGGGGCGCCGGGCGCACGGCAACGCGAACGGGCAGCGCATGCGCTGCCCGTGCCGGATTCAGGGGAGAGCGGCTTACGCGCCGGCCGATTGCGTGACCGTCTCGACGGCGCGCACCGACCCGCGCTCGACCAGCGGGCCGTCGAGCTTGATCGCGCGACGGCGCACGGGCATCCCGACCGCGCGGTTCTGTTCTTCCTGCAGCAGGATTTCGACCGCCCAGCGGCCGAGCTCGTAGTTCGGCAGCACGATCGTCGACAGCGGCGGGTGCGTATGCCGCGCGATTTCCTGGTCGTCGTAGCCGAGCACCGACACGTCGTCGGGCACGCGCATCCCCAGATGCTTGACGGCCTCGATCGCGCCGAGCGCCATCAGGTCGTTCGCGCAGAAGATCGCGGTGGGCGGATGCGGCTCGCGCAGCAGCGACAGCGTCTGCTCGAAACCGGTATCCGAACCCCAGTCGCCGTCGCGCACGAGTTCCGGCGCGAACGGGATGTCGGCCGTCGCGAGCGCGGTGCGATAGCCCTTCAGGCGGTCCTTCGCGGCGTCCTGCCACGGCTCGCCGTTGATGTAGCCGATGCGCCGGTGGCCTGCGCGCAGCAGGTATTCGGTGGCCGCATGCCCGCCCGCGACTTCGGCCGGCACGATCGACGACAGGCCGCTTTCCGCCGTATAGCAGTTGAGCAGCACGGCCGGCACGCGCAGCAGTTCGGACGGCAGCGTGACCTTGCGCGTATAGACGGTCGCATAGACGACGCCGAGCAGGTTCGGCATCGCGAGCACGGATTCGAGCACCTGGCGCTCGATGTCGACGTTGCCGTGCGTCGAGTACACGGCGAGGAGCTTGCCGTTCGCGTAGGCCGCGTCGCGCGCGCCGTCGATGTTGACGACCGGGTGCGGGCTCGTCGAGATTTCGTCGGCGAGATAGACGATCAGGTCGCGCTCGCCGTCGTGCGTCATCGTCACTTCGCGCGGCAGGTAGCGGTAGCCGAGCTCTTGCGCGATCTTCACGACCTTGTCGCGCGTGGCGTCCGAGAACTTCGTGCCCGCCGCGTTGTTCAGCACGAGGGAGACGGTGGATTGCGACACGCCGGCAAGCTTGGCGATGTCGGTCATCGTGGGGCGACGTTGAGTAGAGCGTTTCACGGTAGGAGCGCGGTCCGGCCTCGACAGGATGAACAAATAACGACGGCGATAAACAGCGGGTCGGATCAATCTGACCGACGGTAACATCGGCCAACCAGGCCGGCAATCAAGCTTTACGCGCGCCCCGCCAGGTCCGCCGTTTCCCAGATAATAATATCAACAAATATTATTGACCGCGCGTGCCGCACCGTGCCATGCTTTGCCGCACATGCCCGCGGCCGGGCGCTGCAATTCGGCCGGCGGGGTCGCCAGTGTCATCCCGGGATGAACGATGCCGATGGGAACGCCCCGCAACGCCGACCTGATCGAACTCGCCAGTGGCGCGACCCGCGTGTGCGTCGCGCCGCAGGCCGGCGGCTCGATCGCCGCGTACTACGAAGCCGCGCCCGACGGCCCGCGACACTGGTTCCGGCCGGCTAGCGACGCGGCGCTCGCGAGCGGCGATCCGCTCGGCATGGCGAGCTTTCCACTGTTCCCGTACTGCAACCGCATTCGCGACGCGAAGTTCGACTTCGACGGCCGCACGATCGACCTGTCCGGCCCGGACGATACTTACCGTCACGCGCTGCACGGCCACGGCTGGCGGCGGCCGTGGCAGGTCGAACGGCTCGACGACACGCAGGTCGACCTGCGTTTCGAGCATCGTCCCGAGGTTGGCCGCGCCGGCGACTGGCCGTTCCATTACGAGGCGCGCCAGACGATCCGGCTCGACGGCGATACGCTGTCGATCACGCTTGCCGCGCGCAACCTCGGCGCGCTGCCGATGCCGTTCGGCATGGGCCATCACCCGTATTACCTGCGCACGCCGCACACCGTCGTGAAGGCGCACGTCGATGCGATGTGGCACGCCGATGCGGACGTGCTGCCGCTCCACGTCGGCGCGCATCCCGCCGTCGACGCACTGCGCAACGGGATGCCGGCCGACGCGTTCGATCTCGACAACAATTTCGTCGGCTGGACGCGCGAGGCCGCGGTGATCTGGCCGGAGCGCAGTCGCCAGGTCGTGCTGCGGGCCGAGCGGCCGTTCGACCAGCTCGTCGTGTACGCACCGGCCGGCGCCGACGCGCTGTGCGTCGAGCCCGTCACGAACACGACGGACAGCTTCAATGCGAAGGAACCTGCATCGCTCGTCGGCGGCTGCGTGCTGGCGCCGGGCGAGTCGCTGCAGGCGACGTTGCGGTGGACGCCGGGCCCCGCCTGACGGGTGCGGCGGTACGGGATTATCCCGAGTCGGGCGGGCGATAATATCGAGTAATAATATTAGTTCGTGAAGCCGATGCCGGCCATGTGCGACGGCGTGCGGACCGATCACAACACTTGGAGACGATGATGCCGAGCCGTGCAAAGCTGCAACGTATCGTGGTGACGATGGGTGTGACGCTCGGATGCGTCGCGATCGCGCAGGCGCAGGACAATGCGCAGAAGGTCGGGTCCAGCTCCGCGCAGACCTGCACGAATCCGAAGCCGGGCAGCGTGAAGCTGAGCGATCTCGTGGTCGGCTTCTCGCAGTCGGAGAACGAGCAGAACCCGTTCCGTGCGACCGAGACCGCGTCGGTGCGCGCGGCCGCGAAGGCGGCCGGCGTCAAGCGGCTGCTGTATACGAATGCGAACGCGAACCAGGCGAAGCAGGTCGCCGACATCGAAAGCATGATCAACCAGGGCGCGCAGGCGTTGATCGTCGCGCCGAACGATTCGACCGGCCTGCAGCCCGCGCTCGCGCAGGCGCGCGCGAAGGGCATCCCGGTCGTGACGATCGATCGGCAGACGGCCGGCACGCCGTGCCAGGATTTCATCACGTTCCTCGGTTCCGACTTCTTCCGGCAAGGGCAGCGCGCCGCGCAGGCGCTTGCCGATGCAACGGGCGGCAAAGCCACGATCGCCGAGATCCAGGGCGGCTACGGCAATACGGTCGAGAGCCAGCGCACCGACGGCTTCGCCGACGGTCTGAAGAAATTCCCGAACATGAAGATCGTCGCATCGCAGACGGCCAACTGGTCGGCCACCGAAGCGCAGAAGGTGATGGAGCAGGTGCTGCTTGCGCATCCGGACGTGACCGCCGTCTACGCGCAGGCCGACACGATGGCGCTCGGCGCGATGACCGCGCTGCGGCAGGCCGGCAAGCAGCGTGGCGTGACGGTCGTGTCGATCGACGGCACGAAGGATTTCGTCACCGCGATCGCGAACGGCTCGGCCGCCGCGAGCGTCGAGACCAATCCGCGCTTCGGCCCGCTTGCGTTCAAGTCGCTCGAAGCGTGGTTCGCCGGCAAGCCGGTTGCGCAGAAGCAGATCATGGACGACGCGCTGTACGACAAGGCGAACGCGAAGCATTCGCTCGAAGCGAACCTCGTCTACTGACCTGTCGATCGACCGGCGCGGAAACGCGCAACCCTGAACGCGAGGCGTGATGGACGCACAGCTTCCCGCCGCAACCGATGCCGCCGACGGCGGTGACGCGCAGCCCGTCGTGCTCGAGACGCGCGGCGTCGGCAAGACCTTCGGCGTCGTGCGCGCGCTCAACGGCGTATCGCTGTCGCTGCGCGCGGGCGAGGTGCACGGGCTGATGGGCGAGAACGGCGCCGGCAAGTCGACGCTGATCAAGATCCTCACCGGTTTCCACCAGCCCGATGCGGGCGAGATCCGCGTCGACGGCGTACCCGTGTCGTTCGACAGCCCGCGGGCCGCGCAGCGTGCGGGCATCTGCGCGGTCTACCAGGAAATCAACCTGATCCCCGAGCGCAGCGTGGCCGAGAACATCTTTCTCGGCCACGAGCCGCGTCGCTTCGGCCCGTGGATCGACCGGCGCGAGATGCTGGCGCGCACGCGCGAGATCGTCGAGCGCTACGGGCTCGCGGTCGACCCGGCCGACAAGGTCGGCTCGCTCGGGCTCGGCCAGCAGCAGATGGTGTCGATCGCACGCGGTGTGTCGCTCGGCGCGCGCGTGCTGATTCTCGACGAACCGACGTCGGCGCTGAGCGGGGCGGAAGTCGAGGTGCTGTTCGGTGTCGTCGATCAATTGCGTGCGACGGGCATCGCGATTGTGCTGGTGAGCCATCGATTGTCCGAGTGCTACCGGATGTGCGACCGGCTCACCGTGCTGCGCGACGGTGCGGTAGTGCGCAGCGACACGCCCGACCGGCTGCCGCGCATGGCGCTGATCTCGGCGATGCTCGGCCGCGAGGTCGGTGCGCACGGTCCGCGCGAACAGGCGGAAGCGGCCGCTGCCGATACGACGCAGACACCGGCGCTCGCCATCGACGGCTTGCGCTGGGGTACGCGCCTGCGCGACGTGACGTTCCGTGTCGCGCCGAAGGAAATCGTCGGGCTCGCGGGCTTGCTCGGCGCGGGCCGCCACGCAACCTTCAAGGCCGAGGACCGGAAGAGAGACGCGTAGGGTAAGAGGATTGCCAAGCGGGAGGAGCAGGCA
>NZ_JAAGPG010000227.1:0-13068 GCF_017104665.1 Burkholderia sp. Se-20378
TGACGGCGGACGCTCGTACGACCAGGGCAGACGGAGAATGGCATGCGGATTCCTCGGAAACGGGCCGTCGGGCACCGGGTATCTGCAAGGCTAATCCGGATTTTTGGCGAAGTAAAATGATATAAATACAATCTGTAACAAGAGAAAGTGATATGAACATCCCTCTGCTCGAAACCTTCCGGGCCGTCGTTCAGGAAGGCAGCGCGCTGCGCGCGGCCGACCGGCTCGGCTGCACGCAGTCGAACGTCACCGCGCGGCTGCGCCAGCTCGAAGAGTCGCTCGACGCGCCGCTGTTCGACCGGCACGGCAAGCGGCTGGTGCTGAACGATGCCGGGCGCCGGCTGATCCCTTACTGCGACCGCATCCTGCGCCTCGTCGACGAAGCGACGCAGGTGGTGCGCGAGACGCCGGTCGCGCGCAGTTTCCGGCTCGGCTCGATGGAAAGCACGGCGGCCACGCGGCTGCCGGCGCTCGCCGCCGCGTTGAAGGAGCGCGATCCGGCGCTGGGCCTCGCGGTGCAGATCGGCAGCGAGCCGGATCTGGCCGACGCGCTGCTGCGCGGCCGGATCGACGCCGCGCTCACCGCGCGCGCGGTCGTCCGCCCCGGCTTGCGCTATGAGCCGGCGTTCGCCGAAGAGATGGTGCTGGTGAGCGCAGCCACGGTGACGCGGCGGCAGGTGCTGGCCGACAACCCGGTGCGGCTGCTCGCGTTTCACGACGGCTGCCCGTATCGCGCGGTCGCGGAGCACTGGCTGAAGGCGCGCGGCATCGCGATCGAGTCGGTGGCGTCGTTCGGCACGTTCGGCGCGATCCTCGGCTGCGTGGCGGCCGGCATGGGCATCGCGATCCTGCCGAAGCGGATCACGACCGAGCACGTCGCGCGCAAGGAATTGCGCGTGCATGCGTTCGCCGATCTCGACAGCGTGACGACGTATCTCGTCACGCCGGAGGAAGCGCCCGCGCTGCCCGAACTCGACGCATTGCGCGCGGTGCTGGGGCGGCAGGCGGGCGCGCTGCTCGTGCGTTAGGGCGGCGGCGCGGGTCGCCGTCAGTCAGGATTTCACCGTCGGTGGAACGCCGAACATCTGCTGGGACGACTGTGCTACGCACGTCGACGGGCAGCCGGTCGAAATTCACGCACGTGTCCGTGGCGGCGGGTCGTCGATCAACGCGGGCAGATTCGTGCGAACGCTCCACGGATCTCCAGTACTGGATCGACCGAGGGCTCGAGAACGGGTCGTATGAACCTGTCCTGCCGTATTTCAGGAGGATCGAAACCGGCGACCACGGCGACGCGTCGCTCCATGGGCGCGATGGCCCGGTTCCCGTGCGGCGGTGATATCACCTACCCGCTCGGCCTTCGCCATCTGGCGGAAATGATGGCGGCACGCGGTCCGTCGGTGGATCACTCGACAGTGCCGGGACATGAGGCTGCCGCCGAAACTGGAAAAGGCGTTTCAGCGTAGCAAGCGACCGATCCACCGTTGACTGCTTGCGGCGAACCCATTGGGACAAGGCCGCGGCCCAGCGCTACTTTGGAAAACGATCGACCAGAGAATGGCACAAGCGAGACGGTGACGATCGACAAGAGCGGCGCAAACCTGGCCGCGCTGCAGCGGATCAACGCCGAGCGGGAACAACCGATCCGAATCCGCCAGCAGAAGCACCTGAACAACGTCGTCGAACAGGACCACCGTGCGATCAAGCGGCACACGCGAGCGATTATGAGCTTCAAGGCGTTGCGCAGTGCCCGCATCTTCCTGTCAGGCATCGAGGTGATGCACATGAGCAAGAAAGAGCAAACGAAGGCAGGAAGCAAGAGTCAGGCGTCCGACACGCAATTCCATTTTATGTCGATATAAGTATTCCGAATAATATTGTGAGGGCTATTCGCCGGGTGTCCTTGTTGCGACGGAGTCTTCCGTTTTGTAAGAATATTGCGATTGACAGCAGCTCTTCACGTGCTGTAATTTTTCGTAACAGAAATAGCACGACAGACCTGAGAGCACTCCGTTATACGCAAGTCCGTTCAGCCTTATCGGTAAACACTGAGCGGTTGAACAACTGATTCGACGGCGGGCACCGTTGACTGGCTGGTTCCCCATGCAACAAGGGCTTTGACGGATGCGTACGTCGCCCGCAAATATTTGTCTGGCGCCGCCCCGGTTGTCGCAAAGCCTTATGCAGCAGGGGCTTTGCGGAAAATCCGGCACGCCAGTCCCCGAGATGTTTATAACGAGGTGGCATGAGACAACCTATGAACAAAATAAATTTGAGATTATTTTTTTATGTCTTGATATGGGTGTCTATCAGCTTCGGCGCACTTCGTTCCATTGATTTGATTAATTTAACGCCGATACAATCATTTGTCTCAAAGATTTTGCTGGTTTCGTGGTCCGTCGTGCAAATAGTAAAGGAGGCAGCTAGATTTACGAATGCTATGGGCAAGTAAAATTCTTTAATGACCAAAGGGGTTATCGGTGAGAAATCTGAGCTTCGATGAAATCAAACTGGTTGGCGGTGCTGACGGCGCCGTCCATCTGGCGTTTCCGCGACGCGAAGTTTCATCCACGGCCGGTCCTGTAGCCAACAGCTGCGCTCGGGACAAGTAAGTGAACTTCCCAACGCGCACCGTCCGACGAACAATGACTCGCATCTGCGGAACCTCGTGCTCATCGGGCAAGTCGCGACTGACCTCCCGCCTTTGGAACCATCGATGCAACCTGTCGAAGGTTCGCAGCTACGCCGGCGCAACCGCCCGTTCGTCCGCGAAGAAATCGGCCTCGATCTCGCGAATCCGCCGGCAATCCTCGAGCAGGCGCTCGAACGTCGGGCTGTAGAGGCCGACCGTGCCGAGCGCCGTCTGCAGGTCGGTCGTCACACGCAGCGTGTCGCCCACCTTCGCCCATTGCTTGAGCCCGACGAACGACGGCAGCGCCTGGATCGCCTGCCACGTGAAGTCCTGCCGGAGCACGCCGTTGCGCGACGACAGCAGCAGCACGTGCCCGCAGTAACCCCGAAAATCCGTCGGGGCGGCGACGTCGCCGAACAGCCGCTCCGGATGCAGCACGGCCTCGACCGTCGCCGATACGTGATTTTCGCCGCTGACCGCGCTCGTCAGCCGCGGATCGAGGCTGCCGTGCAGCCGCGCGTTCAGTTCGACGATCGTCGGGCCGTCGGCCGTATCGAACAGTTCGAGATGGGTCGGGCCGAAGCGGACTTCCAGCGCATCGAGCACGTCGGCCGCGTAGTCGAGCAGCGGCGCGTAGCGCGGATCGGCGTGATTCAGCACCAGCATCTTGTCGAGCCGCGGCGCATGCGTGCGGTCGCGGTGCACTTCCCACAGGCTGACCACCCGGTGGCGGCCTTCGAACGACACCGAATCGACGATGTATTCCTGCCCCTCCGAATAGCTCTGGATCACGATGTCGTCGTTCGGCTGGTTGTACAGCGAGCGGGTGGCCAGCACGTCGCGCGCGGCGGCCTCGACCTGGTCGAGCGTCCGGCAGATCTTCACGCCGGCCACGCCCGCGCTGCGCGCCGGCTTCACCACGAGCGGCAGCGTGCCGTACGCGCGCGCCCATTCGAGCGCGGCGTCGACCGACGTACTGTGGAAGTGCGCCGGGGCGCGCAGGCCGGCCTGGCGGATGCGCTCGTTCATCGCGTACTTGTCGCGCCGCGCGGCCGACGTCGCGAGCGGATTGCGAGTCGGCACGTCGAGCCGCTCGGCCAGCGTGTCGGCCAGTTCCAGCGCCGCGTCGAGCCCGTGCAGCACCGCGCCGATCCGCAGATCGCTCAGTTGCGCGAGCGTCGCGTCGATATCGCCGCGATGCTGGACCTGGCGGATGTAGTCGGACGGGACGAACTGGTTCCGGTAGATTTCCGGCAGGTCGGGGTCGCTGATCACGTGCGCGCAACGGATGCCGTACGCGCGAAACGCGGGCGCCAGATAGGCGGCTGTCGACGCGCCGTCGACGATCAGGACGGTATCGATGAAACGATGCGGCATGGATTCCTCGTTGGGCTGTGGGATCGGTTGAAGGGGGCGAGCGGTGCGGGCTCAGGCCCGCGGGCCGGTATCGCGCGCATCGACGGGCCAGCGTGCGGCCAGCACGATGCAGATCGCGACGAGCAGGGCTGCGACGGCGAACCCGCGCACCGCGCCGGCCACGATCGCCGCACCCTGGCCCGCGACCAGCGCGCCGAGCGCTGCGACGCCGACGGCTGCGCCCACCTGGCGTGCGGTATTGAGGATCGCCGACGCGGTGGCCGAGCGGCCGGCTTCGACGCTGCCGAGCATCGTGGACGTCAGCGCGGGAATCGCGATGCCGCCGCCGATCGCCATCGCCGCAAGCCCGGGTGCCAATAGGGCATACGGCGTGTGCGCGCCGAGCGTCTGCCACAGCCACACGTAGCCGGCGAGCGACACCGTGAGGCCGACGATGACGGTCGTGCGGAATCCGTGGCGGACGGCCAGACGCGCGCTCGCGATGTTGGCGAGCATGATGATCGTGAGCGGCGCGAGCGCGAGCCCCGACTCGGTCGCGGTGAAGCCGCGCGCGTTCTGGAAATAGAGGCTCAGCGAGAAGATCAGCCCGTAGAACGCGGCATTCGTGACGGCACCGATCGCGAGCACGCCGGGCACGCGCGCGATCCGGAAGAATGCGAGCTGCAGCATCGGCGCGGCCACGCGCCGCTCGATCGCGACAAACAGTGCGCCGAGCACGAACGACGCGGCCAGCGCGCCCGCCGCATACGGATCGCCAATCCCCAGCGCGCCGGCACGGATGATCCCGCCCGTCAGCAGCCCCAGCACGAGCACCGCGACGATCTGGCCGGCCGGATCGAACAGCCGCGTGCGCGCGGCAGCCGAATCCCGCACGTGGCACAGCGTGAGCCACAGCCCGGCCGCGCAGATCGGCAGGTTGATGAAGAAGATCGCGCGCCAGCCGAGCGTATCGATCAGCAGGCCGCCGAGCGTCGGTCCGGCCGCGCTGATCGCGCCACCCGTCGCGCTCCACCAGGCGACGGCTTTCACGCGCGCGGCGGTGTCGTTCGCGCAAGCGTGCGTGATGAGCGCGAGCGACGTGGGCAGGATCATCGCGGCGCCGACGCCCTGCGCGACACGCGCGGCGATCAGCGCGGCCAGCGACGGCGCAAGCGCGCAGCCGAGCGATGCCAGCAGCAACAGCGCGAGACCGTACGCGAACAGCCGGCGGCTGCCGAAGCGGTCGGCCAGCGTGCCGGACGTCAGCAGCAGCGCGGCGAACGACAGCGTGTACGCATCGACGATCCATTGCAGCCCGTGGACGCTCGATCCGAACGAATGGCCGAGGCTCGGAATCGCGACGTTGACCACGGTGACGTCGAGCTGGACGATCGCGAAGCCGAGGCTCGCGGCCGCGACGGTCGGGAGGATCGCGCGCAGCGACGTGCGGTGCGGCGGCGCGGCGGTGGCCAGCGCGCGGTCGAGTACCGGAGCGCGATCGCTCATCGCGTCCTCCGTGCCGTGTGGCGGTCGAGGTGGCACGCAGGCAAGGAGGCGTCGCCGCCGAGCGCACTGCGCAGCAGGCTGAATCGGTTCATCTGACGGGTTTCCGTAGAGCGGAGGAAGGACGCCGGCTGCCGATCGACGTCCGGCGCATCGTCGAATCCGACAGAAAACTAGCATCGACCTGCTAACGAATACAAATAATAACCATCGCTTTTTTAACAACCATTCGTGTTAAGCGACGATCCGAACGGCGCGGCCTGCCGCCCGACGCGTTGCTGAACATATATCTAAATTTTTTGTTTGCAATCGAATTAATATCATTTCGCAATGCAATGACGGTCTCCTAGTCTTGTCGAGCGCTGCGCCCCGAGGACGGCAACGCGCGGCGGTAGTGCCTACCGCTTATCGACCCCCGATCTTTATACGAGAGACCTATGACCTATCTCGCAGATGAACGCATCGTTTTGACGGCAGCGGAATCCAGTCACATCCGGAAGACGCTCGGCGCACTGGCCTATGATCCGGCCGGCGGCGCGGGCTACATCAGCGCGGTGCGCAAGCTTGCCTACAACGCGTTTCCCGACCGGATCGTCGACGCGTTCGACCGCGCGAAGGCGCCCACCGCCGATGCGCACGGCTCGATCGAGATCGACAACCTGCCGATCGACGACGACGTGACGGGCAGCCCGAGATTCGAGGAAACCGGCCGCTCGTTCAAGGCCGGCGTGTTGAGCGAGAACGTGCTGGTCGCCCTGAGCACGCTGGCCGGCGAGCCGTACTCGATCGCGCACGAAGGCCGCGAGCTCGTGAACAACCTCACGCCGCACAAGGCGACCGCGCGCGACTATACGGGCCTCGGCTCGGAGGTCGAGCTCGATTTCCATATCGAGAACGCCGCGCAGGCGCACATGCCGGAAGGCGATACGTCGCCGTTCGCGTTGCTGCTGCTCGGCGTGCGCAGCGAAGCCGGCGGCGGTCCGTACACGCGGCTCGCCGATGCGCGCCGCGCGCTGGAGCGGCTGTCGCCGGAGGACATCGCGCAACTCTACGGTGAGCACTACATCATCCGCGTGCCTTACCGGTGGCGCGGCGCGGCACCGACGCCGCGCGACAACACCGACCTGAGCGCCGTGCTGTCGGGGCCGCTCGATGCGCCGCGCGTGACGGTCGCGTTCTATCCGGACATGGTGCTGGCGGTCAACAAGCGCGCGCAGGAGGCGCTGGCCAACCTGTACCGCGCGGTGCGCGAGGTGTCGTTCGGCGTACAGGTGCAGCCGGGCAAGCTGGTGCTGATCAACAACCATTTCACGCTGCATTCGCGTGACCGCTTCGATCCGCAATACGACGAGAACGACCGGGCATTCCGCTGGGTGCAGCGTGTATTCGTCGCGCGCAGCCTGTGGAACTTCCGCGCGTTCACGCCGCTGCAGGCGCGCGTGTTCGATCCGAAGGCGCTGTATGCGGGCGAATCGCAGGCGGCGAACCCGTCGCCGGTTGTGCAACCGGTAACGCAACGCGCGGCCACGGCCGAACTCGAAGCGACGCCCGCCTGAGCGGGCCGGGAACGCCAGGCGGAGACGGACGGTGAAAATCGTTCGCCCCGCCCGCGTTCGGTACAGGTTTCATCGAACAGGAAGGAATCCACCAGAAATGAGAAGAACCGCATTTCCCGTTGTGCGCGTCGTCCGCGTGCTGGCCGCCGTCCTGATCGGCGGCAGCGTTGCCGCGCAGGCCGCGACGTTCGACCTGAGCCCCGAGCAGCCGGGCCGGCAGCGCGGCGCCGTGAACCCGGCGGTCGAGCAGGCATTGCCGGCCGGCTTCCGGTTCGCCGAGGCGAACGCACTGACGATCGGCATCGCGCCGAACCTGCCGCCGCTCAGTACCTATGCGACCGATGCGCGAACGGTAGTCGGCTTCGATCCCGATCTCGCGCAGCTCGTCGCGGACAGCATCGGCCGCAAGCTGAAGATCGTGCCGCTCTCGTGGGCCGACTGGCCGCTCGCGCTGCAGTCCGGCAAGGTCGACGCGGTGATCTCGAACGTGACGGTGACCGAGCAGCGCAAGGAGAAATTCGACTTCTCGACCTACCGGAAGGATCAGCTCGGCTTCTACGTGAAGAACGGCAGCCGGATCACCGCGATCCGCGAGCCGAAAGACGTCGCCGGGCTGCGCGTCGTGACCGATTCGGGCACGAACCAGGAGAAGATCCTGCTCGAATGGAACCGGCAGAACGTCGCGCGCGGCCTTGCGCCGGTCGAGATCCAGTATTACGCGGATGCGGCGGAGCGCTGGGTCGCGCTGCAGTCGGGGCGCGTCGACACGATCTTCAGCGTGAATTCGATGCTCGCGTACCAGGCGTCGCTGCGCGGCGACGCGAAGCTGATCGGCACCGTGAGCGGCGGCTGGCCGCGCACCGCGGACATTGCGATCACGACGCGCAAGGGCAGCGGCCTCGCCGAACCGCTGACGGTCTCGATCAATGCGTTGATCGCGAACGGCAGCTACCGGAAGGTGCTCGGCCGCTGGAGCCTCGATGCCGAAGCGATCGAGCAGTCGCAGACCAACCCTCCGGGGCTGCCGCGTACCTGAGCCGCCCGAGTGCCGCTTGACGCGACGCTCAGGTGATCGGCCACTGCAGAATCACGATCCCGTCGTTGTAGTCGGCATCGGCGCCGTCCTCGGCGCCGAGCCAGCCGAGCCAGACGGTGTCGCCCGCGGACAGCGGCGCGAGGCGCGCATCGGTCGCGGATGGCCTGCCATTGGCCGAGGCCGCGATCCGGATCTTGCCGCCCTTCGAGTTCAACGTGAACAACCTGACGCCGTCCGCGCTGTTGCCGACGAACGATGCGGCCGGTTCCGGTGCATCGTCGATGAAGAGTTTCAGGTCCTGCCGGTCGGCGGCATTCGCGTAGAAGATCGCCTTGAACGCGGTATTCGGCGGCAGCGTGAAGTTGCCGTTACGATCCGACGACGGCTTGAAACCGGGCTGCTTCGTGTCCGGCTGGCTCCCGGCGATCTCGATCGACGTTTCCCAGCGGAAATAACCCGATACGGCGCCGTCGCGGTCGCACACGGCGAAATCGGCCGTGCACGTGGTCGCGCCCGCGGCCAGCACGTCGCTGCGCCAGTAGTGATCCTTCATCGGCCGGCACGACGGATGCAGCAGGTCGTCGGCATCCGGCACGGGCGCGGCCGCATCGCGTACCTCGAGTTCGATCGGCGCGACGATGCCCGCATCCTTCAGCGCGAACCGGATGAACAGCACGCTCACCTCGGCGCGCAGGGCCAGCGCGGTTTCGCGCAGGTGCAGCTGATCGCCCGGCGACAGGCCGGTAAAGAGGCGACTGTCGTTGTGGCCGAGCTGTGCATCGCCGCCGGGGCTCACCACATAGAGGTGCCGGCCGTCGATCACGGTCGGTGCGGCGGGGTCCCGGCTCGCCTCGGGGTAGGCCGACAGCAGCGTGACGGCGTCGACGATCACCAGCACATCGCAACGAAGACCAGACATGAGCGCTTCCTCCGCATCAATGGGATGACGCGGGCAGCCGCCGCGCGGCCGCCCGCCTGCCGCGATCAGTTATGGATCGAGATGAACGGATCCCAGGAGAAGCAGCCCTGGCTCTGGCAGTTGCGATCGATGATCTGGAACTGGAAGTGGTAGGTCACGCGGCCGACCTTCAGGCATTCCGACGACCAGTAGTAGTTCGCGACCTTCTGGCAGGTGGGCACCTCGGGCTTGCTGGTGTTCGGCACCGGGATGGACGCTTCCGCGACGCGCGGCGTCGGCGTCGAGATCAGTTCGTTGCCGACGTTGCCGACGAACTTGTAGAACACCACCTGGTTCTCGAAGCCCAGCGACAGGCTCGTTTCACGCCAGCGGATCAGGTCGCCGACCTGCGCCTTCAGGTCGAGTTCGCCGCCCGCCTGCCCGGAGATGACGTTGTCCTGGTTGGTCACCATATAGACATAGCGCCAATCGATCAGCGTCGGCGCGGCCGGATTCTTGCTGGGATTCGGATATTTTTTGAGGATGGTTTCGGTATCGAAAGAGACGAGCACATCGGTGACGCGTGACATAGAAGCTCCCGTTTGAATGAATGGGACTTATTGTTGCGCGAATTTCTTCGTGCAGTCGCCATCGCCTTGTCCTGCAAGGCTTTGTGCCGATCAGGGCACGTGCAGTCGAGATGGCGAATGCAGGTTATCCCGTTCGGTTAATTCGGGGAGCTGTAAAAGTAAACAGGGTATTTAATATTGTTTCAGATCGTAATTTTAAAATCGGAATCAATCGATTCGATGCATCGCGTAAATATGACGATATTGAATCTGTTAATTGGATGGCCGATTATCTTCGGGTGTGGCGGGGGAAAGACCGCTTACCGGTAGGTCCACAGCCGGTGCAGCACGAACGTGGTCGGCGGAACCAGCAGCGCGATCGCGACGATGCTCATCGCGCAGGACGCGTCGAGCGCTTCGGCCGCGCGCGCGAGCAGCATCGTTTCGACGAAGCCGGCCAGCGTGACCGCGAGAAAGCGCACCGCGTTGCGCGTGCGCACCGTCGACGAGAAGCTCCACAGCGTATTCGCGAGATACGAGAACGCGGTCGCGCAGAGGAAGGCGAGCGCGTTCGCCGTCACCAGCGTCGCATCGAACTGCGCGAACAGGGCCGCCGCGACCAGCGTGTGGATCGCGGTCGAGCCGAGCCCGGACACGCCGAAGCGCACGAGCCGCGTGCGCTCGGCATGAAGCAGGGCGATCATGGCCATCGGCGCGCGTCAGCGTGCGCCGACCCGCGCACGCGTCGCCTGCATGCGCCGGCGGGCGATCTGGCGGCGCGCATCGCGTGCGACCGGTAGTTCGATCACCTTGCTGTGCACCTGGTAGCGGCGGCGGATCAGGTAGACGGGCCGTTGCTTCGACTCGTCGTAGATCCGCCCGATGTATTCGCCGACGACCCCGATCCCGATGAGCTCGATCCCGCCGATGAACAGCGTGACCGAGATCAGCGACGCGTAGCCGAGCACCGGATTGCCGAACAGCAGCGTGCGGAAGATGATGAACGCGCCGTACAGGAACGCGAGCGCGGCGATGCCGACGCCGATGTAGGTCCAGCTGCGCAGCGGCACGGTGCTGAAGCTGGTGATGCCTTCCAGCGCGAAATTCCACAGCTTCCAGCCGGAGAACTTCGAGTGCCCGGCACTGCGCGGGTCGCGCTGGTATTCGACGATCACGGTCCGGTAGCCGACCCACGCGAACAGCCCCTTCATGAAGCGATGCCGCTCGGGCAGATTGCGCAGCGCGTTCACGACCTTGCGGTCCATCAGCCGGAAATCGCCGACGTTCTCCGGCAGTTTCACGTCCGACAGCAGGTTGTGCACGCGATAGTAGATCGCGGCCGCCGTGCGTTTCGCGAACGAGTCGCACGCACGGTTGCTGCGCTTCGCGGCGACGACTTCCGCGCCGTCGCGCCAGTGCTCGATCATCACGGGAATCAGGCTCGGCGGATCCTGCAGGTCGGCGTCGAGCGGGATCACCGCGTCGCCGAGGGCTTCGTCGAGGCCGGCCGTGAGCGCGGCTTCCTTGCCGAAGTTGCGGGTGAGATCGATCACGCGCACGCGCCGCTCGCCCGTGCCGATCCGGATCAGTCGCTCGAGCGTGTCGTCGCGGCTGCCGTCGTTCACGCAGACGATCTCGAAGCGGATCGCGTCGATGGACGTCATCAGCGGAATCACGACGTCGAAGAAGTGCTCGACGGCCTCGCCTTCGTTATAGAACGGCACGACCAGCGAGATGAGCGGTGTGTAGGGTGGTTCCCGCATGATGATTCCCCTTGTGATGTCGTTTCACCGATGCGCGCCGATGGTCGGTCGGCCGGTGCGGCGCAATCCGTACGCCGGGCGGTGGTGCGTTCTGGCCTGATGCGTGAACGCGGTTTCGGTCGAGTGATCGCGTGCGTCCGGCATCGACGGCACGTCGCGTCGTTCCCGGTCGATCCGGCCGACGAGCAGCCCGAGCGACGCCAGCGTGACGAGCGGCATGAACTGGAACGACAGATGCGGCACGACCGCGAGGCCCGCGAGCGGCATCAGCCACAGCAGCATCAGCCATTCGCGATCGAAACGCCGCCAGCCGTGTGTCCACGCATAGCGTGCGTACCACGCGATCACGATGCCGTACCAGGTCAGGTCGTAGTCGTACAGATAGGGGCTGACGAGCAGGCAGGCGCAGGCGAGGGTCGCGGCGCGCAGCGCGTACGAGCATGCGCCGCGCCATGCATAGACGACGGCGATCGCCGCGATTGTGGCGGACAGTAGTTGCAGGCTGCTGGCGACGATCGCGGGCCAGCCGGCCATCCTTGCGAGCGCGAACACGGACGGCATGCGCCCGAGCTTCGCCTGGCCGGTGCCGACGATCGCGTAGACGCTGTCGATCACATGCGCGAACGTCAGCCACGGGCCGAACCCGAACGCGAGTGTCGAGAGCGCGACGCTGCACGCGATCGTCGCGGCCCATGCGGCCAGTGCGCGCCATTGGCCCGCGCACAGCAGCGCGAGCGGGAACAGCACCGCGAGCTGCGGTTTCATCGTCAGCAAGCCGAAGCAGATCCCTGCGTACACGGGGCGGCGGTTCAGCGCGAGCAGGCCGGCACCGGCGAGCAACGCGGTGAAGAGGCTGGTCTGTCCGACGATCACCGTGAGGAACGCGCCGGGGAACGCGAGCGCGCACAGCCATGCGGCGTCGCGCTGCACGGTCGCGCGGATCGTCGCCGCGAACAGCACGTACGTGAGCCCGAGCCACAGCACGAGCGCCAGCGTGTACGGCAGCCAGCCGAGCGGCAGCACGAGCAGCAGCATGGACGGCGGATAGAGCCACGGCAGCGTGCCGTCCGCAAGCGACATCGTCGGGATCGCGAGCTTCTGGACCGCGAACAGCGCGGGAAAATGCCATGCATCGGCCGCATGCCCGTGCGCGGCGAGCCACGCGGCGCTCCAGATCGGCGAGAAATCCTGCGACAGCGGCTCCAGCGCGCCGTTGTGCGACAGGAACACACGGATCACGTAGATGCAGATGAACAGCAGCTCGGTCGCCAGCGCGGCGCTCGCATAGAGGCGCACGCGTTCGCGATTGAGCCAGTGCGGGTAACGGCGCGGGCCCGCGATCGGCAGTTCCGGATGCACGTCGGCATCCGGGTGCGCGTGGCGCGCGGACGGTGACGATCTCATCGTGCGCTCCCGGACGCCAGTGCCGTGCGGCGCACGACGACGAACAGCACCGCGAGCAGCACGAGCGGTCCGATTTGCGGCAGCTTCATCAGCCGGTTGAACATCTCGAAGATCGGCAACAGCCACGCAAGCACGATGATGCCCTGGTCACCCGGCAGCCAGCCTTCATCAAGGCCGTGTGCGATCAGGCAGAAGATCGCGATGCCGAGCCACGTCAGTTCGTAGTTCCACAGGTACGGCGTGGACAGCAGTGTGGCGACGGCCAGCACCGCGCCGCGCAGGCGCATGTCGCGGGTGCGGCGCCACACGTCGACGGCCGCGGCGAGGGCGAGCAGCGCGATCGCCGCTTGC
>NZ_JAAGPG010000021.1:0-44522 GCF_017104665.1 Burkholderia sp. Se-20378
CCGGCGCCGCGCCCGGCCGCGCTGCTCGACAAGCTGCGCCACGCGATGGGCGTGCCGGCCGGCTGCGACGTGCTGCTCGGCAACGGCTCGGACGAAATCATCAGCATGATGTCGATGGCCTGTGCGAAGCCGGGCGCGAAGGTGCTCGCGCCGGTGCCGGGCTTCGTGATGTACGAACTGTCCGCGAAGCTCGCGCAGCTCGAATTCGTCGGCGTGCCGCTGAAGGCCGACCTGACGCTCGACGTCGACGCGATGCTCGCGGCGATCGCCGAGCATCGTCCGGCGATCGTCTATCTCGCGTACCCGAACAACCCGACCGGCACGCTGTACGACGATGCCGACATTGAACGGATCGTCGCGGCCGCGCGGCACAGCCTGGTCGTGATCGACGAGGCGTACCAGCCGTTCGCCGTTCGCTCGTGGCTGCCGCGCGCCGCCGAATTCGACAACGTCGTCGTGATGCGCACGGTGTCGAAGCTCGGCCTCGCGGGCATCCGTCTCGGCTATCTGGTCGGTTCGCCCGCGTGGCTGACCGAATTCGACAAGGTGCGCCCGCCGTACAACATCAACGTGCTGACCCAGGCGACCGCCGATTTCCTGCTCGACCACCTCGACGTGCTCGATGCGCAGGCGGCCGACCTGCGTGCGGAACGCACGCGTCTCGCACAGGAAGTGGCCGCGCTGCCGGGCACGAAGGTGTTCCCGAGCGCCGGCAATTTCCTGCTGGTGCGCGTGCCGGACGCGGCTGCCGTGTTCGACGCGCTGCTTACCGAGCGGGTGTTGGTCAAAAACGTGAGTAAAATGCATCCGTTGCTGGCTGAATGCGTGCGGCTGACCGTCGGTTCTCCCGACGAAAACGCGCGCCTGCTGGCCGCTTTGAAACTCGCGCTGCCCGGTTGAGCCTCTGGGCGCCGCAGCGCGAAACGATCAATCCCCATTTACATCGACTCAGTCAAGGAATTGCCATGCGTGTGGCGGAAGTCGTTCGCAATACCAGCGAAACGCAGATCCGTGTGAAGCTCAATCTCGACGGCACGGGCCAGCAGAAGCTGGCTACCGGCGTGCCGTTCCTCGACCATATGCTCGACCAGATCGCTCGACACGGTCTGGTCGATCTCGAGGTTGAAGCGCATGGCGATACGCACATCGACGACCACCACACGGTCGAGGATGTCGGCATCACGCTCGGGCAGGCCGTCGCGAAGGCGATCGGCGACCGCAAGGGCATCCGCCGCTACGGCCATTCGTACGTGCCGCTCGACGAGGCGCTGTCGCGCGTCGTGATCGACTTCTCGGGCCGGCCGGGCCTCGAATTCCACGTGCCGTTCACGCGGGCGCGGATCGGCACGTTCGACGTCGACCTGTCGATCGAATTCTTCCGCGGTTTCGTGAACCACGCGGGCGTCACGCTGCACATCGACAACCTGCGCGGGATCAACGCGCACCATCAGCTCGAAACGGTGTTCAAGGCCTTCGGCCGTGCGCTGCGCGCGGCGGTGGAGCTGGACGAGCGTGCGGCGGGGCAGATCCCGTCGACGAAGGGCAGTCTCTGAACCTGAACTGACCGGACGGAGCGTCAAGGACAACCTCACGGCTTCGGCGCGCGGCGCCGGCTTGCGATGGATCTGCTCAAATCGTTCATTTCGCTGCTTGCGCTGATCAATCCGGTCGGTGCGGTGCCGTTCTTCCTGAGCCTGACGGCGCAGCAGACGGATGCCGAGCGGCGGCGCACGATCCGGATCGCGTCGGTGTCGGTGTTCTGCGTGATCACGGTGACGACGCTGCTCGGGCAGCAGATCATCAACTTCTTCGGCATTTCGGTCGGGTCGCTCGAAGTGGGCGGCGGGATCATCATGCTGCTGATGGCGATCAACATGCTGAACGCGCAGATCGGCAACACGCGATCGACGCCGGAGGAGCGCCACGAGGCCGAGCTGAAGGACAACATCGCGGTCGTGCCGCTGGCGATTCCGCTGCTCACGGGCCCCGGCTCGATCAGCACGGTGATCATCTATGCGGCGAACTCGCATCACTGGTATGAGCGGGCCGGGCTGGTCGCGATCGGCGCGGTCCTGGCTTTTCTGTGTTTCGTCGCGATGCGGCTCGCCGAGCCGATCGCGAACTGGATCGGCCGCACGGGCATCAACATCGCCACGCGGCTGATGGGTCTGATGCTGTCGGCGCTGGCGGTGGAATTCATCGTCAATGGACTGAGGGCGCTACTGCCTGCACTGAGATGAAAACTTCGATTGCGATTGTGGATTATGGGATGGGCAACCTGCGCTCGGTCGCGCAGGCGCTCAGGAAGGCCGAACCGGCCGCCGACGTGGCGATCGTCGACACGCCGGCCGCGATCCGCGCGGCCGACCGTGTCGTGCTGCCCGGCCAGGGTGCGATGCCCGACTGCATGCGCTCCCTCGGCGAATCGGGCCTGCAGGAGGCCGTGATCGAGGCCTCGCGCACGAAGCCGCTGCTTGGCGTGTGTGTCGGCGAGCAGATGCTGTTCGACTGGAGCGCGGAAGGTGACACGAAGGGCCTCGGCCTGTTGCCCGGCAAGGTCGTGCGTTTCGAGCTCGACGGCCGCCTGCAGGACGACGGCTCGCGCTTCAAGGTGCCGCAGATGGGCTGGAACCGCGTGCGCCAGTCGCAGCCGCACCCGCTGTGGGACGGCGTGCCCGACGACGCGTATTTCTACTTCGTGCACAGCTATTACGTAACGCCGGACAACCCGGCTCATACGGTGGGCGAAACGGCTTACGGTGCGCCGTTTACGTCCGCGGTCGCGCGGGATAATCTCTTCGCGACCCAATTCCACCCCGAGAAAAGCGCGGAGGTCGGGTTGCGTCTGTATCGCAACTTCGTACACTGGAAGCCGTGAACGTCGCGTGCGTGCCACAGTCGGCGGGCCGGAAAGGCCTGTCGCATGGGGCTCGCGCGCCTAAGCGCCGAAAGAGTTGTACTAAACTAGCGAGACGGCGCGGTACCGGATTGGCCGGTACGCGCCGGATTATTTTCTTTTTCCACGACGACACCCGATTGCTATGTTGCTGATTCCGGCCATCGATCTCAAAGACGGTCAGTGTGTGCGCCTCAAACAGGGCGATATGGACCAGGCTACGATTTTCTCCGAGGACCCGGCGGCGATGGCCCGCAAGTGGGTCGATCTCGGCGCCCGGCGGCTCCATCTCGTCGACCTGAACGGCGCGTTCGCCGGCAAGCCGAAGAATCTCGAGGCGATCGAAGCGATCCTCGACGAAGTCGGCGATGAAATCCCCGTACAGCTCGGCGGCGGCATCCGCAGCCTCGAGACGATCGAGAAGTATCTCGACGCGGGCCTGTCCTACGTGATCATCGGCACGGCGGCCGTGAAGGATCCGGGCTTCCTGCAGGACGCGTGCACCGCGTTCGCCGGCAGCATCATCGTCGGGCTGGACGCGAAGGACGGCAAGGTCGCGACCGACGGCTGGAGCAAGCTGACGGGCCACGAAGTGATCGATCTCGCGAAGAAGTTCGAGGACTACGGCGTCGAATCGATCGTCTACACGGACATCGGCCGCGACGGGATGCTGCAGGGCATCAACATCGAGGCGACCGTGAAGCTCGCGCAGGCGGTCGGCATCCCGGTGATCGCCAGCGGCGGCCTGTCGAACCTCACGGACATCGAGAACCTGTGCGAAGTGGAAGAGCACGGCGTCGAAGGCGTGATCTGCGGCCGTGCGATCTACTCCGGCGATCTCGATTTCGCGGCCGCGCAAAAGCGCGCGGACGAACTGAACGGCGAACTCGACAACGCGTAAGCGCGGTTGTCCCGCTCGCCGGGGCTGCCTGCGGGCGGCCCCGACCGGAAGCCTCGCGCGAGGCTTTCCGTAACCGGCCGTCCCATCGCGGCATTTGGCGCAACATCATGGCTCTAGCTAAACGCATCATCCCCTGCCTGGACGTGACTGCCGGGCGTGTCGTCAAGGGCGTCAACTTCGTCGAGCTGCGCGACGCCGGCGACCCCGTAGAGATCGCCCGCCGCTATGACGACCAGGGCGCCGACGAACTGACGTTCCTCGACATCACCGCGACGTCCGACCAGCGCGACCTGATCCTGCCGATCATCGAAGCCGTTGCGTCGCAGGTGTTCATTCCGCTGACCGTCGGCGGCGGCGTGCGCGCCGTCGAGGACGTGCGGCGCCTGCTGAACGCGGGTGCGGACAAGGTCAGCATGAATTCGTCGGCGGTCGCGAACCCGCAGCTCGTGCGCGACGCAGCCGACAAGTACGGCTCGCAGTGCATCGTCGTCGCGATCGACGCGAAGCGCGTGTCGGCCGATGGCGAGACGCCGCGCTGGGAAGTCTTCACGCACGGCGGCCGGAAGAACACGGGCCTCGACGCGATCGAATGGGCGCGCAAGATGGCCGAGCTTGGCGCGGGCGAGATCCTGCTCACGAGCATGGACCGCGACGGCACCAAGTCGGGCTTCGACCTCGCGCTCACGCGCGGCGTGTCGGATGCGGTGCCGGTGCCGGTGATCGCATCGGGCGGGGTCGGCTCGCTGCAGCACCTGGCCGACGGCATCAAGGACGGCCGCGCCGACGCGGTGCTGGCCGCAAGTATCTTCCACTACGGCGAGCATACGGTTGGCGAGGCGAAGCGCTTCATGGCCGACCAGGGCATCCCGGTGAGGCTGTGATGAATACGGAAACGAATGCATTGCCCGCGTGGCTCGACAAGGTCCGCTGGGACGACAACGGCCTCGTGCCGGTGATCGCGCAGGAAGCGTCGACGAACGACGTGCTGATGTTCGCGTGGATGAACCGCGAGGCACTGGCGAAGACGATCGAGACGCAGCGCGCGGTCTACTATTCGCGTTCGCGCAAGCGCCTGTGGTTCAAGGGCGAGGAGTCGGGCCACGTGCAGCACGTGCACGAGGTGCGGCTCGATTGCGACGAGGACGTCGTGCTGCTGAAGGTCGAGCAGGTGTCGGGCATCGCGTGCCACACCGGCCGGCATTCGTGCTTCTTCCAGAAATTCGAAGGCACCGTCGACAACGGCGACTGGGTTGCGGTCGAACCGGTGCTGAAAGATCCCGAACACATCTACAAATGACGCAATCGACCGAAGACACGCTGCTGCGCCTCGCGGCCGTGATCGATAGCCGCAAGGGCGGCGATCCCGATCAATCGTACGTATCGCGCCTGTTCCACAAGGGCGACGACGCGGTGCTGAAGAAGATCGGCGAAGAGGCGACGGAAGTCGTGCTGGCCGCGAAGGACGTGCGCCAGGGCGGCGCGCCGACCGCGCTCGTCGGCGAGGTGGCCGACCTGTGGTTCCACTGCCTCGTGATGCTGTCGCATTTCGACCTGAGCCCGGCCGACGTGATCGCCGAGCTCGAGCGCCGCGAAGGGCTGTCGGGTATCGAAGAGAAGGCCTTGCGCAAGCGTCGCGAGCGCGAGGAAAACGGCGGGTGACAGGCCCTTGTCGCGGGATGGCCACAGTGCGGTAAGCTGTAAGAATTGTCATCTAACGGGGGTAGCATCATGACCGATACGCCAAGCCAGTTTCCGCCGCCGTCGGTGCCGGGGGCCGCGGACGCCGAGCGCCTGAACGGGCTGCGCACGCTGACTCACGTGCTCTACGGCCTCTATGCGTTTCATTGGCTGACGGGCGGCGTCACGGGCATCATCGCGATCATCATCAACTACGTGAAGCGCGACGATGTGGCCGGCACGCCGTATGCGGCTCACTTCGAGTGGCAGATCCGCACGTTCTGGCGCGCGCTGATCGCGTACGTGATCGGGTTCGCGCTGATGTTCGTGGTGGTCGGATTCGCAGTGATGTTTGTCACATGGATCTGGACGCTGTACCGTATCATCAAGGGTTGGCTGTACCTGAACGACAACAAGCCGCTCGATCCGCAGGCCTGGTTCTGACCGGCCACGGGCGGGCGTCTGCAGGAGCAACATGAGTCACGATCCGAATTGCCTGTTCTGCAAGATCGCGGCAGGCGAGATCCCGAGCACGAAGGTGCACGAGGACGACGAATTCGTCGCGTTCCGCGACATCCGCCCGGCGGCCGAGACGCACGTGCTCGTGATTCCGCGCCAGCATCTGCCGACGCTGTCGGCGGCGAGCGACGCCGATGCACCGATGCTCGGCCGGTTGATGCTGCTCGTCTCGCGCCTGGCCAGCCAGCTCGGCGTCGCGTATACGGGTGGCGAAACCGGTTTCCGTACGGTGATCAATACGGGCCCGGGCGGCGGGCAGGAGGTCTACCACCTGCACGCACATATCCTGGCCGGCCCGCGCCCCTGGCAGCGGATGGGTTGACGGCGCGGGGGTTTCCCCGCATCGATAGTCGAAGCCGGCGCGTTGCCGGCGATTTGCGCCGCGTAGCGGCGTGGTTGAGGAGAGGTTTCATCATGGGTGGATTGAGCATTTGGCACTGGCTGATCGTGCTGCTGATCGTCGCGCTGGTTTTCGGTACGAAGAAGCTGCGCAACATCGGTAACGATCTCGGCAGCGCCGTGAAGGGTTTCAAGGACGGCATGAAGGACGGTGAAGCACCGGCGGACGCGCAGCAACTGCCGCGTTCGGGCTCGGTCGACGTCAACGCGAAGGAAACGACGCGTTCCGACTCGAACAAGGCGTAAAGCCGGCACGCTGACAGGCATTCGCGATGCTGGATCTCGGTCTTTCGAAGATGGCGCTGATCGGCGTCGTCGCGCTCGTGGTGCTCGGCCCCGAGCGCTTGCCGCGCGTCGCGCGTACGGCAGGCGCGCTGTTCGGCCGTGCGCAGCGGTACATCAACGACGTGAAGGCCGAGGTCTCGCGCGAAATCGAACTCGACGCACTGCGGACGATGAAGACCGATTTCGAGGCGGCCGCGCGCAATGTCGAAACGACGATTCACGACAATCTGCGTGAGCACGAGAAGGAACTGAACGACACGTGGCATTCCGCGGTCGGTGGTCTTAACGAAGCGGCGGGCGACGCCGGTTCGACCGGTTCCGGCACCTCCGCCGCGTCGTCGTGGCGCGGCAGTTCGGCCGCGCTCGCGCCGAAGCGACGCAACTGGCGCGTCAAGCAGGCGGCTGCGCCTGCCTGGTACAAGCGCGCGACCACCCGCCGTACGCACGTGCAGTCGGGCGCCGCGCGTGTCGCGCGCCACCAGCCGGCCAGCCTGCGCCGGCCGACGCGCTTCTTCTGAGCGAGCGCATGCTCGCTCGTCAATCCTACCGAGGGCCGGCGTGAGCGACCCCCAGCAGAACCCGGGCGACGCCCCGGAAGAAACCTTCATTTCCCATCTCGTCGAGCTTCGCGATCGCATCATTCGCGCGGGCGCGGCCGTGATCGTCGTGTTCCTCGGGCTCGTCTACTGGGCGCCCGACATCTTCCGGCTGCTCGCGCGGCCGCTGATGGAGAATCTGCCGAAGGACGGCAAGATGATCGTCACCGACGTCACCGGCTCGTTCTTCGTGCCGATGAAGGTCACGATGCTCGTCGCGCTCGTGATCGCGCTGCCGATCGTGCTGTACCAGATCTGGGCGTTCGTCGCGCCGGGGCTGTACCAGCACGAGAAGAAGCTCGTCGCGCCGCTCGTCGGCAGCAGCTACCTGCTGTTCCTGTGCGGGATGGCGTTCGCGTACTTCCTCGTGTTCCCGACGATCTTCCGCGTGATGGCGCACTACAACGCGCCGCTCGGGGCGGAAATGACAACCGACATCGACAACTACCTGAGCTTCGTGCTCGGGATGTTCATCGCGTTCGGGGTCACGTTCGAGGTGCCGATCGTCGTCGTGCTGCTCGTCCGGATGGGCGTGCTGTCGCTGAAGAAGCTGAAAGAGATGCGGCCGTACGTGATCGTCGGCGCGTTCGTCGTCGCGGCGGTCGTCACGCCGCCGGACGTGTTCTCGCAACTGATGCTCGCGCTCCCGCTGGTCGTGCTGTTCGAGATCGGGCTGCTGGCCGCGCGGTTCTTCGTGCCGAAGAAGCCGGCCGAGGAAGGCGAGGCGGAGAACGGCGAAGCCGCCAGTTGATGGCAGTGCACCGGGCGGTGCGCGGCGGCCGGGCTTCCGGCGCCAGGCTTGAGCAAAGCCTAATGGCGTAGTTGGTCGGAAAGCGGATGGCGAGGCCATCCTCCCGGCAACAAGATGATCTTTCGATGCAAAGCAAAAGGGCAGCCAACCGGCTGCCCTTTTTCGTTTCCGACGGTTCCCGACATGCGGCTGCGCGCCGCTCGCCTGACGTTACTCGGTATCGCTGTCCTGCTCGTCGAGCGTCTGCTTCGGCGGCGGCGGGCGCTTGCCGATCACCACGTTCACGTCGAACTCCTTGCCCTTGCGCACGACGTGCACCTTGGTCGGCGTGCCGGGCTTGATCTGCGCGACGGTGTTCAGCAGCTTCGTGGTGTCGGTGATCTCGTCGCCGTTGACCGAGACCAGGATGTCGCCCGGCTTGATGCCGGCCTTGTCGGCCGGGCCGCCCTGCAGCACGCCGGCGACGATCGCGCCCGATTTCTGGGTCAGCCCGAACGACTCGGCGATCTCCGGCGTGACGTCCTGCGGTTCGACGCCGATCCAGCCGCGCGTGACCGAGCCGGACGTGATGATGCTCTCCAGCACCGTGCGCGCGGTCGATACGGGGATCGCGAAGCCGATGCCGAGCGAGCCGCCCGAGCGCGAGTAGATCGCCGTGTTGATGCCGAGCAGGTTGCCGTTCACGTCGACCAGCGCGCCGCCCGAGTTGCCGGGATTGATCGGCGCATCGGTCTGGATGAAATTCTCGAACGTGTTGATGCCGAGGTGATTGCGGCCGAGCGCGCTGATGATCCCCATCGTGACCGTCTGGCCGACGCCGAACGGGTTGCCGATCGCGAGTACGACGTCGCCGACCCGCGACTGGTCGGAGCGGCCGAGCGTGATCGTCGGCAGGTTCGTCATGTTGATCTTGAGCACGGCGAGATCGGTTTCGGGATCGCTGCCGATTACCTTCGCGGTGGCCGTGCGGCCGTCGGCGAGCGCGACTTCGATCTGGTCGGCGCCGTCCACGACGTGCTGGTTCGTTAGAATGTAACCTTCAGGGCTCACGATAACGCCCGAGCCGAGGTTGGCGGCCGGTTCGTCCTGCTGCTTGCGGGCGTTGCGGTCGCCGAAGAAGTAGCGGAACAGCGGATCTTTCGCGCGGGGGTCGGGCGGCAGCGAGCCGTCCTTGCTGGAGAAGACGTTGACGACGGCCGGCATCGCCTTCTGCGCGGCTTCGGCGTACGACGTGGTCGCCGGCGCACCGCCGATGCCCGGCGCGACTTCCCGCAGCGCAACGATCGGCGTGGCGAGCTGCTTGCCGAGCTGTCCTTGCCGTTGCAGCCATTGCGGCTTGAGCGTCACGACGATGAACATCAGCGCGAGCAGCACGGTAACCGCCTGCGCGAAGAACAGCCAGAAGCGTCTAAGCATCTGAATGGATTAGAGGTTTATATGGATCGGATCGAACTTGAATTGTACTTGAACAATACCCTTGAAACCGCGCGCTTCAAGGACTATTGCCCGAATGGCCTCCAGGTCGAGGGGCGCCGCAAGATCGAGAAGATCGCCACCGGCGTGACGGCGTCGGTCGCGTTTCTCGAAGCCGCGCTCGAATGGGGGGCAGATGCCGTGCTCGTCCATCACGGCTATTTCTGGCGCAACGAGCCGCCGCAGATCACCGGCCGCAAGTACCAGCGCCTGAAGCTGCTGCTCGCGAACGACCTGAACCTGTTCGCGTTCCACCTGCCGCTCGACGCGCATCCCGAATTCGGCAACAACGCGCAGCTCGGCGAGCGGCTCGGCCTGATCGGCGAGCAGCGTTTCGGCGAAGGCGACCTCGGCTGGATGGCGACGCTGCCGATGCCCGTCACGCTCGAGCACTTCGTTGCGAAGGTCGAGCGCACGCTCGGCCGCACACCGCTCGTGCTCGGCGATCTGGACATGCAGCTGCGCCGCATCGCGTGGTGCACGGGCGCCGCGCAAAGCTATTTCGACGCGGCGATCGAGGCCGGGGCGGATGTGTTCCTGACCGGCGAGGTGTCCGAATACGTGACGCACACGGCCGCCGAGAGCGGCGTCGCGTTCGTTGCGGCAGGGCACCATGCGACCGAGCGCTACGGAATCCAGGCACTTGGCGCCCACTTGTCCGAAGAATTCGATATCGAACACCTTTTTATCGATATCCATAACCCGGTCTGAATGCCGGATTTGCGGCAGCGCATCGAAATTCCGCAATGTAGCGGATGCTTAAAAGCGAAATGATTTAATCGCTCCGATAGTGGGGGAAAACCCTTGACTATCAATCACTTCGAAGGGATTTTCATCTCCGGGCCTTGTAAATGGCGGCTCCATTCGAGCAAACTAGCGGCGGAATGGAAAGTCGTGACGGAAAATCCAACTCAGAAGTGGGGCGTGTGATGCGAGACAAGGAAGAGAAACGCGTCGACAGCGGCCGCCGTACCTGGCTGATTGCGACATCCGTAGCAGGTGGCGTGGGAGGCGTAGCCACCGTCATACCTTTCGCGGCGTCGCTTGCGCCGTCCGCGAAAGCGAAAGCGGCCGGTGCACCGGTCGAAGTCGACATCAGCGGGCTGAAGCCCGGTGAAATGGTGACCGTGCCGTGGCGCGGCAAGCCGGTGTGGATCCTGAACCGCACCGATGCGATGCTGGCCGACGTGGTCAAGGCCGACAAGGAAGTGGCCGATCCGACCACCGAAAAGCCCTATACGATGCCGTTGCCCGCGTATTGCGCGAACGAATATCGCTCGCGGGCCGATCGCAAGAACATTCTCGTCGTGATGGCCGTGTGTACGCACCTCGGCTGCACGCCAAGCCAACGCTTCACGCCGGGTCCGCAGCCGAACCTGCCGGACGACTGGCCGGGCGGTTTCCTCTGCCCGTGCCATGGTTCGACCTACGACCTCGCCGGCCGTGTGTTCAAGAACAAACCGGCGCCTCAGAATCTCGACATCCCGCCCTACATGTTCACGTCGGCAACGACCCTCGTGATCGGCAAGGACGAGAAAGGAGAAGCGTGATGGCCGACAACAAGGAAGTCTCCACGACAGGTCTCACCGGCTGGATCGATCAGCGCTTCCCGCTCACGTCCACCTGGAAGAAGCACGTTTCCGAGTACTACGCGCCGAAGAACTTCAACTTCTGGTACTTCTTCGGCTCCCTCGCGCTGCTGGTGCTCGTCAACCAGATCGTCACGGGCATTTTCCTGACGATGAACTACAAGCCCGACTCGACGCTCGCGTTCGCGTCGGTCGAGTACATCATGCGCGAGGTGCCGTGGGGCTGGCTGATCCGCTACATGCACTCCACGGGCGCGTCGATGTTCTTCGTGGTCGTTTATCTGCACATGTTCCGCGGGCTGCTTTACGGGTCGTACCGCAAGCCGCGCGAACTCGTGTGGATCTTCGGCTGCGCGATCTTCCTGTGCCTGATGGCCGAGGCGTTCTTCGGCTACCTGCTGCCGTGGGGCCAGATGTCGTTCTGGGGCGCACAGGTGATCGTGAACCTGTTCTCGGCGATCCCGTTCGTCGGCCCTGACCTGTCGCTGTGGATTCGCGGCGACTACGTCGTGTCGGACGTCACGCTGAACCGCTTCTTCGCGTTCCACGTGATCGCGATTCCGCTCGTGCTGGTCGGCCTCGTGATCGCGCACCTCGTCGCGCTGCACGAAGTGGGCTCGAACAACCCGGACGGCATCGAGATCAAGGCGAAGAAGGACGAGAACGGCGTTCCGCTCGACGGCATCCCGTTCCACCCGTACTACTCGGTGCACGATTTCCTCGGCGTGTGCGGGTTCCTGATGGTGTTCGCGCTGATCGTGTTCTTCTCGCCGGAGATGGGCGGCTACTTCCTCGAGGCGAACAACTTCGTCCCGGCGAACCCGCTGCAGACGCCGCCCGAGATCGCGCCGGTGTGGTACTTCACCGCGTTCTACGCGATGCTGCGTGCGACCACCGACCCGTTCAAGATCGTGCTGATGATCGTGATTGCGCTGCTTGGCGTGCTCGCGCTGATCCGCGCGCGCGGCAAGTGGAAGGTTGGCCTGCCGGTGCTGGCCGCGGCGATCGTCGTGTTCATGTACCTGACGGAGTCGAAGTTCTGGGGTGTTGTCGTGATGGGTTCGGCGGTGATCACGCTGTTCTTCCTGCCGTGGCTCGACCGCAGCCCGGTGAAGTCGATCCGCTACCGGCCGCTGTTCCACAAGGTGTTCCTCGGGATCTTCGTCGTGGCGTTCCTGACCCTCGGGTTCCTCGGCACGCGGCCGCCATCCCCGGCCTCGACACTGATCGCGCAGGCCTGTGCGCTGATCTACTTCGCGTTCTTCCTCGGCATGCCCGTCTGGACGCCGCTTGGCACGTTCAAGCAGCCGCCGGAGCGGGTGCGCTTCAAGCCCCATTAACGTGAGCGAGGAGAGAACGACATGAAGAAACTGCTTTCGACACTCGCGCTGATCGGGGCGACGGCGTGCGCACTGCTGGTGGCGCCGGCGGTTCGGGCGGAAGGTAATTTTCCGCTCGACCGGGCGCCCGATAACACGGAAAATCTCGTTTCGCTTCAGCACGGCGCGCAATTGTTTGTAAACTATTGCCTGAACTGCCACAGCGCGAACCTGATGCGCTACAACCGTCTGACGGATCTGGGCATATCCCAGAAGGAGATCGAAAAGAATCTCCTGTTCACGACCGACAAGGTCGGTAACACGATGTCCGTCGCGATGCGGCCCGAAGACGCGAAGAACTGGCTCGGCACCTCGCCGCCCGACCTGTCGGTCGAGGAGCGCGCGCGCGGCCGCGACTGGCTGTATACGTATCTGCGGAGTTTCTACCGCGACGATACGCGGCCGAGCGGCTGGAACAACGCGGTGTTCGAGAACGTCGGCATGCCCCATGTACTGTGGCAACTGCAGGGGCAGCGCACTGCCAAATTCGAAGACAAGACGGACGAGGAGACGGGCGAGAAGGCCCATACGCTCGTCGGCTTCCAGCAGGTCACACCGGGGACATTGTCCGCGGTGGATTATGATTCTGCGGTTGCCGACCTGGTGGCGTACATGACCTGGATGTCCGAGCCGGCTCAGCAGACCCGAAAACGCCTCGGCGTATGGGTGCTGATCTTTCTCGGTGTCCTGACTTTCCTGGCCTGGCGGCTCAATGCCGCGTACTGGAAAGATATCAAGTAATCACGCCTGACCGGCGTGGGGCCGGCGCAAGGTGGAACCCCGGAAGGGGTTCGCCGCGTGCCGGCCCTCGGCTTTTTTGAGGAAACGCAAACATGATGGTTCTGTATTCCGGCACAACTTGCCCGTTCTCCCAGCGTTGCCGGCTGGTGCTGTTCGAGAAGGGCATGGACTTCGAAATCCGTGACGTCGACCTGTTCAACAAGCCGGAAGACATTTCGGTGATGAACCCGTACGGTCAGGTGCCGATCCTGGTCGAGCGCGACCTGATCCTGTACGAATCGAACATCATCAACGAGTACATCGACGAGCGCTTCCCGCATCCGCAGCTGATGCCGGCCGACCCCGTGCAGCGCGCACGTGCACGCCTGTTCCTGCTCAACTTCGAGAAGGAACTGTTCGTCCACGTCAGCACGCTCGAGAACGAGAAGGGCAAGGCAGCAGAGAAGAACCACGAGAAGGCACGCCTCGCGATCCGCGATCGCCTGACGCAGCTCGCGCCGATCTTCGTGAAGAACAAGTACATGCTCGGCGAGGAATTCTCGATGCTCGACGTCGCGATCGCGCCGCTGCTGTGGCGTCTGGATCACTACGGCATCGAGCTGTCGAAGAACGCTGCGCCGCTGATGAAGTACGCCGAGCGGATCTTCAGCCGTCCGGCCTACATCGAAGCACTGACGCCGTCCGAAAAGGTCATGCGTCGTTGATGGTGCAATGAGTGCATGACGGAGAGGGCGGCGCGGCGTGCCGCGCCCCCGCTCCGGGTTCGAGGATTGTGATGCAAGAGATTTCAACGAAGCCTTATCTGCTGCGCGCGCTGTACGAGTGGTGCACCGATAACGGTTACACGCCGCATATCGCGGTGAGGGTCGACAACTCGACGCGCGTGCCGCGTCAGTTCGTGCGTGACGGCGAGATCGTGCTCAACATCAGCTTCGAGGCGACGAGCCAGTTGCAGATGGGCAACGAGTGGATCGAGTTCACGGCCCGGTTCTCCGGGAAGGCGCACAAGATCGAGATTCCGGTTGCCAACGTGCTTGCGATCTATGCGCGCGAGAACGGGCAGGGCATGGCGTTCCAGGTCGATGCGGTTGCGGGCGAAGGCGCGGATTCGGGTGCGTTCGACGATGAAGCTGCGCAGACGGATGATGCGCAGCGCGACGAGTCGCCTGCTGCGTTGACGCCGGTTGCCGACAGCGGCGCGAACGAGGAACCCTCCGAAGGCGCCGACGAGCCGCCGAAAACCGACGGCGATGGCGACGGTTCAAAAGGTGGCAGCAGACCTCGCCTCAAGATCGTGAAATGAGGTAGAATCTCGCGCTACGCCGGCTTAGCTCATCTGGTAGAGCAGTTGATTTGTAATCATCAGGTGGCGGGTTCGAGTCCTGCAGCCGGCACCATATTGAACGAAGGGCCGGGAGGTTTTCCTCCCGGCCCTTCGTCGTTTCTGCGGTCGCGTTCCCTTTGCCCAGAAAAAGAAAAATGCAGATCGGTAAGATGTGGTGCTTCACCGTCTTGGTTTCGGTACTGGCAGGTGGTAGTACTGCCGCGTTTTCCCGACCGTTGGCGCAAGACTGTCTGACGCAAGCCGAAGTCCAGGAGATGGATCGCAACTTCTGGGCGACATTCCCGTCGCCGGACGGTTTCGCGACGTATGCGGCGCCGACGTTTTCGCTGGGGACCAACATCACGGAACTGTCGCAGTCGCTTGCGGCCATGACGAGCGGTCCGGCACGGGCGCGTGCTGTTGCCACATTCCTGGCACAGCATCCGGACGTGTTCGGGTCGTTCAAGAACGCGCATGACTCGGCATATCTGTTCTATCCCGGACACGACCACAGCTCCGATGCCGTGCGTACGTCGTCGACGCTCCCCGTCGGGCAGTGCGTTTCCGAATTCAATTACTCGATCGATACAAGCCGTGCCCAGTGCGTGGCCGGGCAGCGCATTCGCGCATACAGCCTGTCGTTCATCAAGAACAAGGGACGCGTGATGCTGCGAACGGGTGTGCTCGGGCTCGACGCCTGTAATTGAACCGCGCGCCGGCGAACGGCATGGCGGTAGCGTCATCCCTCAGGGGGCAGCGCATGGAGGCAGATAACATCGCATCTCCCCGAACAACCCGCATACGCACGACTGACCGGCGGCATCTCCCGCTGCCCGTGCACGCGAATCCGCAACCGTCCCAACAGATCGCGCTCGACACGATCGATCGCTGCGTACGCAACGATCACGCCGCGATGCACTCGCGCGAACTACTTCCGGGTCGAGCCGTTGCATCAGGTCCTTCAACAGCGTGCGAATCACGAGCCGTTTGCGGGCCGTGACGACTTCCATGTATTTCTCCGGAGCCTGGAAGTACAGCGCGTCGTCGACCGATATGAGGCGCGTTGCATCCTTCACGCCTATCGTTAGCCAGCGGAACTGTGTGGCGTCCCACGCTTGCGCTGCCTGTGCGAGCGCATCGTCCCGCGCTTGCGTCTGCCCGGCGACGCGAGCCTGCTCGTCACGCTGATGCTGACGTTCGTCGCCGAAACCGGCATCCATTACGCGGTTGCCGTGCACGCGCCGTGGGCGGCGACGAGCGGCTTCGTGATGCTGTCGTTCGCGGTATGGGGCGTGCTCGTCGGGATGACGCTCGGGCGCGCGCCGAACGTGGTCGTGCGCCGCATGCGCCATGCGAACGGATCGAAGCATGGGAGTTTCCCGTATTCGGTCGATCCGCGATGAAGGGTGCGAAACGGCTTGCGAGCGGGCAACTGACGGCCTGACAAGCGATGCGGCCCGTCTTCGTCAATCGTCGGGGCACCGAACCGAAACCGTGTGTGACGCGCACCGATTTGCGCCCCGTTTTCCTGTCACGGTCGCGTCATGACGCGCCCATAACGTTGCACGTTCCCGTCGCGGCGGCACCGCCGGATCGGGAACGTGCGCAACCCGCTCGCGACGACGTGCCCGCGTCGCAGGCGGGGGCCGACCGGGATCTCGCTCCCGGCGGCGCAGCGGTCATGCATCGCGCCATTTCATTCGAAAATACGATCGACGACGGTTCGAACCGGACCGCGGACGATCAGGAGACAGGGACCATGCTGAGTCCGCATGAATTCTCGATGCTGTTGCGCGTTGCGCGTGCGCCGGACAGCGTCGATCCGTCGAATCCGGCCTTTGCCGTGCTGGTCGAGAAGCGGCTGGTCGACGATACGCAGGTGCGCACGAATGCCGTGGCCGCGCGCCCGGCGCTGACACCGATCGGCCAGATGCTGCTGGCGCGCTTCGACGAAGCGGCTTGAGGGGAAGCGTCACGCCTTCATCGAGACGAAGGGCGTGACGCGTTGAAGCGCCGGGCCGCTTACTGCGCGACCGGCACGGTCACGTCGCTGCCGAACCAGTGCATCGAGATCTTCTTCAGCGTGCCGTCCTTGTGCAGTGAGTCGAGCGCGTCGTTGATCGCCTTCTCGAACTTCGGGTTGCCCTTGCGGAACGGGATCGCCATTTCCTGCTTGCCGCCGTTCAGCACCGCACCCGCGCGCAGCGGCAGGTTCGACGTCTTGATCATATACGGCAGCATCAGACGATCGTCGAGCGTCGCCTCGATCCGGCCCGCGGCGAGGTCGCGCAGCTTCTCCGGCGCGCCCGGATACGTCTGCACCTCGATGCCCGGCACGGTGCGCGCCATCTGGTCATAGTTGGTGCCGAGCGTCACGCCGAGCTTCTTGCCCTTGAAGTCGTCGAGCGACTTGAAGTTGCGCGTGTCGTCCTTGCGCTGGATCAGCTGCGCGGCCGAGTACGTGTACGGCTCGCTGAAGTCGAGCGCTTCCTTGCGCTGCGGCGTGATCGTGACCTGGTTGACGATCACGTCGAACTTGCCGGCCTGCAGGCCGGCGATGATGCCGCTCCATTCGGTCGGGACGAACTGCGTCTTCACGCCGAGCTTGCCGGCGACCGCGTTCGCGACGTCGACGTCGAATCCCTCGAGTTGCCCCGACGTGCCGCGTGAGTTGAACGGCGGATACGTGCCTTCGAGGCCGACGCGCAGCACGCCGGCTTTCTTCACCGAATCGAGCAGGTCGTCCGCGTGCGCGGCGACGGCCGTGAAGCCGAGGGCCGACGCGAGCAGCAGGCCCGACAGCAGGAACTTCGAACGTTTCATCGCAGATCTCCAGTGGTCAGCGTGGTGTGGGGGAGCGCCGGGCGCGGCGGGCCGCAATACAGGCACGTAGACACTACTCGCAACCGGGACGCACCGGAAGTCGAATTGGCCCTGATTGAAAGCGATTTCATGGGGCGCTGCGGACGACAAACAGCCGATGGAATCGTCACGCGTCGGCCGGTTGGCGGCGTGCAATCGGCCTGCCTGACCCGCGCTGACTGGTTTCGATTGTCGAGAAAATGTTCTTTTAAATCAGGTCATTTTTTTAAATCGTGCCGTAATTTGTCTGTAAAATCGCGCGGAAGAAATCGAATACTGCGCCATCCGAGGGCGCGTCAGAAGAAGAAAGGCCGTTGCCATGAACATGCAGAACACAATCGCCGCATTGCGCGGCGGATTGCTTCAGCAGGACCGGTTGTTGAAGCTCGATACGCCATTGGGGGCCAACGTCCTGACCGTTCAGCGGGCGGTCGGCCGCTCGCGTATCGGGCGCGCGTACGAGTTCACGCTCGACGTGCTGTCGACCGACAGTAATGTGGAGCTTAAAAAGCTGATCGCACAGCCTGTCACGTTGTGGATCCAGCAGGGCGATCTCGGCTACCGGCCGATCAACGGGTACGTGCATACCGCGCGCCGATTGGGCGCCGATGGCGGGCTCACGACCTATCAGCTCGCGTTCGCCGATTTCACCCATTTCCTCAAGTTCCGTCGCGATCAACGACTCTGGAACGACACGACCGTCGACCAGATCATCTCCGACGTGCTGAACAAGCACCCGCAGGCACAGGGGCATTTCCGCTTCGCGCTGTCGAAGCCGCTGCCGAGCCGGTCGTACACGCGCCAGCACGACACCGACTGGCATTTCGTGCATCGGCTGATGGAGAGCGAAGGGCTCTACTGCGCATGGCAGCAGGCCGACGACGGCAAGTCGCATACGCTCGTCATCACCGACAACCTGCAGGCGTTCGCGCCGCTGTCGCCGGAAACCGTGCGCTTTTATCGCGGCGGCGCGGCCAGCGAAGCTGACGCGTTCACGCAATGGTCGGGTACGCGCATGCTGCAGAGCGTGACGCGCACCACGCGCACGTTCGACTACAAGAATCCTTCGCAGCCGTCGAACCCGAAAGGCACGTCGCTGCCGACGATGGGCGGCCAGGGCGAGTTGCCGGATCAGCTCGAAGTCTACGAATACACCGGCGCCTACACGTATCTCGACCAGACGCGCGGTGACCATCTGACGAAGGTCAGGATGGAGGAGTGGGAGTCGCAGGCGAAGCGTTTCCATGCCACAGGCGGTGTGCGCGCGATCGATGCCGGCCGGCGCTTCACGCTTGCCGATCATCCCGTGCATGACCGCGATCCAGCCGATCAGCGCGAGTTTGCCGCGATCGAGGTGGCGTGGTGGATCGAGAACAACCTGCCTGTCGCAAGCGACGCCGCGGACTTTCCATATAGTCTGCGCGAAGCGTTGGCGCAGGTGCAGGATGGCCACGGCGCCGATCCCGCGTTTCGCGTGCCGCACCATGACGGTTCCGTCGGCTTCTATCTCGTCGAAGTCGAAGCGCAACGCGTGAGCGTGCCGTATCGCAGCCCGTTCGAGCATCACAAGCCGGAGATGCATCTCGAGACGGCGATCGTCGTCGGGCCGCAGGGCGAGGAAGTCTATACCGACACCCTGAACCGGATTCGCGTGCAGTTCGTGTGGGACCGGATGAACCCGGGCGACGAGAACGCATCGTGCTGGGTGCGCGTCGTGCAGTCGGATACGGGCGGCGGCTACGGCGGCGTGCACGTGCCGCGCATCGGCGAGGAAGTGCTGATCGACTACGTCGGCGGCGACTGCGACCGGCCGCTCGCGGTCGGGCGCGTGTACAACGGCGCGAACCAGCCGCAATGGCATACCGACGGGATTCTTTCCGGGTATCGGTCGAAGGAGTATTCGGGCGGCGGCTACAACCAGCTCGTGATGGACGACGCGACCGGGCAGAACCGCGTGCAGCTGATGAGCAGCAGCGCGAACAGCCTGCTGCATCTGGGCTACATCATCGACCAGAGCGGCAATTCGCGCGGGTCGTATCTCGGCAGCGGGTTCGACCTGCGCTCGGATGCATACGGCGCGGTGCGGGCGAGCCAGGGCCTGTACGTGACGACGCATCCGAAGGCGGCGAACAGCCAGCCGCTCGACGTGAAGGAAGCGCAACAGCAGCTCGTGACGGGCGAAAGCCTCGTCGAGGCGATGTCGGGCGTGAGCGAGCAGCACCAGGCGGAAAGCATGAAGGACGCGCAGGACACGATGCGCGCGTTCACGGATGCGACGCAGGACAGCGCATCGGGCAGCGCGTCGGGCGGACGCACGGCGAACGGCGGGACGGGCAACGCGAACGCGTTCAAGGAGCCGGTGATGCTGTTCGGCAGCCCGTCAGGGATCGGGATGTCGACGCAGCAGTCGGTGCATGTGGTCGCGAACGATCACGTGAACGTGGCGAGCGGGCAGAGCGTGCACGTCGCGGCGGGCAAGTCGCTGATCGGGAGCATCGGGCAGAAGCTGAGTCTGTTCGTGCAGAACGCGGGGATGAAGCTGTTCGCGGGCAAGGGCAAGGTCGAGATCCAGGCGCAGTCGGACAACATCGAGGTGACCGCGCAGAAGGCGGTGAAGGTGGTGTCGGCGACGGACCGGATCGAGATCGCGGCCGATCAGGGGATTCTGCTGACGAGCGGTGGCGGGTATATCCGCATTCAAGGCGGGAACATCGAGATCCATACGCCGGGGGCGGTGGATGTGAAGGGGGCGTCGCATACGTTCGCGGGGCCGGCGAGCATGGGATATCCGTTGCCGAGTCCAAGGCCGGATCAGCCGGGGCAGTTGGAGTTGTTTCACAAGTATGTGAACGGCGAGGCGGTGAAGGGCGGGTTGTTCACGGTGAGAGACGTGAACGGGGCCGTGCTGAAGAAGGGGGCGCTCGACAACAGCGGGTATACGGTTGTGAGCGGGCTGCCACCGGGGGCGGTGCGCGTCGAGTTCGGGAAGGATCCGCGCGAGTCGGATCAACCGGCGAATTATTTCAAGGAAGCGAAGTGGCCGGCGGAGCCGGTCGCACTGTCGCCGGAGGTCGCGCAGGCGGCGGCGACCGGGCAGCTCGCCAGCCAGTTGAAGGGGATGGCGCCTGCGGCGGCGACGGCTGCGATGGGGCTGGCGAGTGGAGGTGGTGCCGGTGCGGCGCTGGGCGGACTGGCAAGCTCTGCGTTGCCGGCTGCGGCTGGTGCGCTAGGTGGTGCAGGCGCGGTGTCTGCATTGCAGACGGCTTCGAGTCTGGGCAGCGCCGCGAAGCAGGTGGCCGGGATGGTGCAGGCCGCGCGTCAGGGCGGGCTCGCGGCGTTGGCCGCGCCTGCTGCGAACGCGGCATCCGGAGCGTTGCAGGGTGTGCTGCCGGGTGTTGCAGGGATCGCCGGCAAGGGCGCCACGACGGTGGCATCGGCTGCCGGTGCCACTGGTATGAAACTGCCGACCAGTGGGTTCGGCGGACCGCTGAAATCCTGAGAGGGCGGCGTATCAGCCGTCTAGAACAACAAATCGCGATTTGAACGAAGAACGACATGGCACAACAACTTCCACCGGGCGCTGAGAAGGAACAGGCCGTTACCTGGCTCAGCGATATTTCGCCGAAGGACGTCGCGCAGGGCGGCAATCGCTTCGACGCATGGTTGCGCAAGATTAGCGGCAATCACGTGACCTTCGAAGACGTGAAGACGGTGGCCGGCGCGGTGCCGATCGTCGGCAACATCATGGCGGCGATCGATGCGCTTGGCGATATCGCCGAAATCATTCAGAAGCGAGGCGGGAAGGTTCTCGACTACATGAGCCTCGCTATCAACCTGATCGGCATCATTCCGATTCCGCCGACGCTCGCACCGTTCCGGATGTCGGCGCGTCCGCTGCTCGCGCTCGTACGTAATCAGTTGTTGATTACACGCAGCAATCTCGGTGCGGCGCTCATTTCGGTGCTGATCACGCATATCAATGCGACATGCGCGACCGAGATCGAGGACTTCTTGCACAAGTTGCAGGTCGGACTCGGCAAACTGCTCGACGGCTGCGCATTGAAGGCGGAAGAGTTGATGACAGCGATCGCGACGGGGATGGACCGAGCGCTGCACGGTCAGCTCTTCGACAGTAGCGGAAACCTGAAGCGCGCGGAGCAACTCGCGAAGAAGATGCGCGACAACCGGCCGTGGTATAGCGCGAGCCGGGTGGGTGACGGGATCAAGTTCGCGTATGAAGGCTACAAGGCGCTCGGCAAGACCGTCGGCAATGCGACGGTAGGAACAGCAGCAAAGCTCGCACCGGACTCGTGGCTCGAGCCGTTTCGCAGCACGGTGACGTTTCTGCGGACGGAGGCGCCGAAGGTCGCGTCGTCGATTCGTTCGTTGGCCGGCAGCGAGGAAGGCAAGATGATGTGGCTCGTCTTGCAACTGATCGAGGCGGTCGGGCGGGTGAAGGCGCGTTCGAAGCTGCATGAGCAGAGCGCAGAGGTCAAATCGGCAGGGACGAGCCAGGCGAAGAAGACGCGGGGACAGGAAGGGCTGGAGGCGACTCATGATCAGGCACCAGCGGAGTGGCCTGGACGGAACTGTCGTAAGGGGCGCGTGATCGGGGCGGCGAAAGCGGCGTCGATCGGGTCGATCGATTTTGCATTCGGTAACGAACGATTCTCGCACACGGATTTTGATCTGCCGGGCGCCTTACCGCTCGTCTGGGAGCGCACGTACCAGTCGCGACTCTCGGCGTACGACAATGGTGAACTGGGAGCACGTTGGATTACGCCTTATACGACTCGCATCGACGTTTCGAATGGTCAGTGGCTTTATCGAGATGCAGAAGGACGCGGTATTAAGTATCGGGCGCTTGCGGCTGGCGAGGTGTACGACGATCTGGCAGAAGATCTCACGCTGTCGCTCCTCGACGATACATGGTTGACAATCGCGTACAGTCACAAGGAGTTGTATGTCTACGAACGCCGTGGTGACGCCTTTCGCCTCGCGATGCACAAGGATCGCGCGGGCAACACGATTACGCTTGACTATGACGAGCTTGATCGCCTCGCGCGACTGATTGATGCAAGTGGCAACGTGCTTGCATTCGAGAATGACAGGCATGGCAGGATCGTACAGATCGAGCAGGTGCTCGGAGGTGGTGAGCGTCGTTCGCTTGCGCGCTACGAGTACGACGCTGACGGAGATCTCATACGTGCGTTCGACCGTCATGGTAACGCCAGGATCTATCAATACCATCGGCATCTGGTGACCCGCTACACCGACCGCACTGGTCGCGGGATGACGCTCGAATGGCAAGGTGCGAGTGAGGGTGACAATACGAACGCGAAATGTGTGCGCGAATATGCTGACGATGGTAGCTTCGACATTCGCCTCGCCTGGAATCCGAACATTCGCCTGACTTATGTGACCGATGCACTCGGGCAGATGACTCGGTACTACTACAACATTCACGGTGGCGTGTACCGAATCGCCTATCCGGATGGCAACGAGGAATGGTTTCGGCACGACGAGCATCACAACCCCGTATTGCATATCCTGCTTGACGGAAGTATTGAGCGTATGGACTACGATGCGCGAGGCAATCTAACGCGGCATGAGCGTCCAGACGGTAGCGTCATTGAGATGGCATATGACGATAAGGATCAAATGATTCGTCTCGTCGATCCGAACGGGCATGCATGGCAACGGAAGTACGACGATGTAGGCAATCTGGCTGAAGAGTTGGATCCACTCGAGCGCGCAACAAAGTACAGCTACAACGATAAGGGTCTGCCTGAGCAAATTACCGATGCAAAGGGTGGGTCGAAGGCACTCGAATACAACGAAGCCAGTCAACTAACGAGCTATACCGATTGCTCGGGTAAAAAGAGCGAATGGCAGTACGACGAAATCGGTCGCGTCGTCGAAGCGAAGGATGCTGCAGGCGGGACGATCTCCTACAGTTACGGTGCAAACGGCCGGCTTGCCGAGATTCGCTCTCCGTCGGGTATCGAGCGTATGCATTACGACGCCGAAGGGCGCCTGCTGCGTCATAGCGATCAACTTGAACGTTCGACGCAATACAGTTACGACGCGGTTGGTCGTATCGCGAGCCGTGTGGATGCACTTGGACAGACGCTTGCCTATCGTTATGACCGTCTCGGCCGCCTAGCTGCGTTGACGGATGCGAACTTCGCGATGTATCGGTTTCACCACGATTCCGCCGGAAGGTTGATTGATGAAATCGACTTCGACGGGAAGTCGACGCGTTACGAGTACGATCAGGTAAGTGGCAGTCTTCTCACAGTCACCGAAGCGGGCAGCGTATTGTCGATGGAGGCTGATGGGAACGGTCGCTTGACGAGGCGTGCTGCAGGCGTGAGTGAAGAGCGATTCGCGTACGACGCTTCCGGGCAGCTGGTTGAAGCCGCGAACCGTCATAGCCGTGTGCAGTTCTTTTTCGATCCCGTCGGTAATCTTGTGCGGGAACACCATGGCTACAGCGTGTTTGAGGAAGAGCGCAGCCATATCTGGCATCACGAGTACGACGAACTGGGCAACCGGCGGCGGACGGTGCGTCCGGACGGGCATGTGATCGACTGGTTGCTTTACGGCTCAGGACATTTGCATGGGATGTTACTGGATGGCGAGGAGCGTGTGCAGATCGAGCGTGATGACCTGCATCGGGAGACGGTGCGAACGCTATCGAGCAAAGTTGTACAGCGTACGGCGTATAGCCCGGCGGGGCGTGTGTTGCAGCAGACGGTTCAGCGTATCACCTCACCGGGGGCGCTGTCCGAGCGGCGATATCGCTACGACATGGTGGGGCAACTGTCGAGTATTGAGGATAGTCGCAAGGGCGGGATTGACTATCGATATGATCCGGTCGGACGGCTGATCGAGGCAATCAGCCCGGGCGTGAAGGAGCGGTTTGCATTTGATCCAGCGAGTAATCTTATCGATCCCAGCCGACAGCAATCGGCATCGGTCTTGCGACCCAGCCCCGTGCGGCCGGAGAGTACGCTTCCGGCAGAGGTGCCGAAGGTGCTCGGCAATATGCTGAGGGCGTATGCTGGGACGCACTTCGAGTACGACGCACGAGGGAATTTGATCCGCAAACATACGCCGGTCGGGGAGCAGGAGTACGAGTGGGACGAATTCAATCGCTTGCTGGCGGTGCGTGTTACGGAGGCGTCGCGGCAGAGTCAGGCGCGCTATTTCTATGATGCATTCGGGCGCCGGATCGCGAAGGAGGTGAATGGTGAGCGAACAGTGTTCGGTTGGGATGGCGATACGCTTGCGTACGAGAGCAATGGCGAGCGTGGGACACACTATATTTATGAGCCTGGGTCCTTTGTACCGATAGCGCAGTATGTAGCAGAACCGGTGCAGGGAATTGCCACCCCGATGTGGCAGAGTACCGATCGCTATGTGCCGGAGGACGATCCGCTTCAAAAGGTGCCTGAGCGTCGGACGGAGGTGAAACTGTTTTATTACCACTGCGACCATATCGGGACGCCACAGTTTCTGACCGACGACGATGGTGACGTCGTGTGGGAGGCATCGTACAAGGCGTGGGGCGAGGCTCGAGAAGTAATTGCGCGGGTCTCGAAGGCGACGGGAATAGCGCCTACGAATCCGCTGAGATTTCAGGGTCAATTGATCGACGACGAGACCGGGTTACATTACAACCGAAATCGCTACTACGATCCCGGCACAGGTAGATTTATCTCGAAGGATCCGATCGGGCTTCGAGGCGGGTTCAACGCCTATGTCTATGCATCCAACCCGGTCGAGTGGGTTGATCCGCTGGGGTTGACGCCTTGCAACTGCCTGACCAGGACGGAGTGCAAGCTCCTTTTGTCCAAAATGTATCTTAAAGCTTTCGGTCAAAAGAAAACGGACGGTAGTCGAGGGCTGCAGGAACGAATCGATCATTTGAAGGAAGATACGTATAAACTTTATGATTACGCTCCGAAAATGGACGATAAGCGAGACTATGGTGCTCTCGCTGGAAAGGGGACTTATGAGGGGCATGTAAGGGCGGCGCAACAATTGCAAAGTGGGCTTAGACAGAATATCAAAGATTATGATGAAGGGGGGTGCTCTGAATTTTTCCCGCTTCCCCGTAAAGTTCGGGCCGTCGCATTTGATGCTGACATTCCTACTGCTCCGGAGGGTAGATAGTGGATTTTAATGATGTGATTTTTGCGGTAAGTGCGGATTGCTACTCGAGCGTGCTGTTCCCGGAGGTGAGTTCTGAGGATCGGGATAAGCTTAGGGTCGTCGCTCGTGAGGCTGTGGGCGTCATTCTTAACGGTGCGCGCGACTACTATATGGAGGCGGATTTTTCTCCTGAAAAACTCAAGAAAAATAAGGCGTTTTTTTGGAGAAAGTTCGCGGGGGAAGATTTCTCGGGTGCCACTGTGTTGAGGTTGCATACCTTTGAGTCGCTTCTTGATGGTCATGAGGAAGGCTTGGACTCAGCGGTAACACTTATTGGTAGCGTGTCTGCTCGGTTGAGAGGGTTGCACACGGATGGCTTTTCGATTGAGATCGGAGATGCCTTGATAGATGCAATTTCCGCAGTGCAAGGTGAAGAATTTTATCCAAATGAAGTTGGTCAAATCAGTTGGCGTGAAATAAATAAAATCTGGGATGGCGCGAGCTCGGAATGGGATAGGTATCTGGTGGGTGTCATGTGCGATGTGCCGGATTCCATCTGCGTAACCGTAAACCACTTATTGAATACCGGTAATTCTTTAGATTTCCTGTTGAGATGGAGGCGGGGTGTTTCGAGGAAAAATTTTGAGGTGTTGCTCGATGCTATTGAGGGCGAGGCGATGAGCGAGTTGCCGACTAATAAAAAAGTTGCGAAGATGGTGGTTGAGATTATCGCATTATTGCGGAATTAAATTGTGTGTGTGAATGATCGTTTCGAGAAGGGGTTATTGTGAATAACTCTCTTGCGGAAGAGGAATTAAGTCGCTGACGCATGGGGTGACTCGGCGTCAGAATTGGGCCTCGATGAATGTGTTGATGTGGTGTGTAAACTCGCGATTCAAATAGAGCGCAGCGTGACTGGAGTGGCTGGTATTGATCGCCATATTCGCTTACGTAGCCGACATGCTGGATGGCTTAAGGTAAAAAATCTCGGTGATCCTCGCGAAGAATCCAATTTTTCCATATTTAGGTTGATCAAAGAGATTTTCAGGGAATTGAGAAGCGAAGGGCTGTGAAATCTTTGTTGCTGATGTGCAGGTCGAGTCTCTTTTGTTGAGGTGAGAGCCAGATAGTATTTATTCGGGGCGATATTGAGGTATTTGAAATTGTCTTCAATGTGGTCATTGGTGTGAAGGCCCTTTCCCCGGAAGGGCAAGAATTGTCGCATTTGGTCAAGGGCAGCGAGAGGGCTTACCTTATTGCCACACGTGAGGCGGCGAAGGAGTCAGTCGCTAGGTTCAGGTGGTGGCTTTATCTCGGCTTGGACCGACGAGTTGTCGTTGGTTGTAATCGCGACTGATGTTCATGCTTCCCGGGCATTAAATTAAACATGGTGTTGCCCTTGCCCTTGTGCTTGAGATTTTCGGTGTAAGGGTCGTATGTTGGAGTGTGAGGTGATAGAGGCCAACGTAAAGTGGGTTGTCTTCTCTTCCTTCATCGGAGCAGTGCGTGAAGGGGTTCGGGCAATCGCGTACGACTTCGATTCGGATCTGATCGCAATATACGTCTATTTGGCTAGGAAGTCTGATGAGGAGGACGGCCAGGTCGTAGATGCAGCGATTACGGAAATCATCGCGTCTTGCCCGCAATTCAATCGAAAGAAAGTGGAGATTTCAAAAAGCAGTCAGCCGATTGGGAAGTTGCGGTCATATAAGGGGTGGATTTTCGTTCGGTATGAGGAATAGTTGATGCGTATTTAGGATGCAGGTTTTATGTGATGTTTAGAAAGAGTGCGCTCTATGCGAATCGTTCTCGTTCCTTTCCTATTCCTCGCGCTTACAACAGCATCATATGCCGACGACTTCCGGCCGCGAGCCGCAGCAGCCCCTGATCTTGCGCATCCGAAGCTCTTCAAAGCCAACGGTCTGAGCTTTCAACTCCCGGGCGACTGGAGGGTCACGGCAAACGATCCGCTCCAGGACACCGACGGCAGGGGAGTCAGTATCGAGGCCGACAAATCCGCGTTCGCAGTACTGAATCTGGACGTCGTCGTTCAGGTGCTGCGAACCAAGGTTGCACCTTCTTACGAAGGTACTGTGCAGTATCTGTACCGGAGTCAGGTGGACGACAAGCCCACTCAGTACACGAAGCCGGACTTCGCCTCATTCATGTTGAGCGGTAAATATCCGGCGCTTGCTTCACGCTATACACACACGCTTTTCAAGCAAGACGAGTTCTATGCGCATCGTCTCGATCTCGTCACGAGCAAGATCTGCGGCAAGGGCTGGACCTGCGTTGTCCTCTCGTCCGGACTGGCTGCGAACGAGAGCGCAGCGAAGCAAGGTATGGCCAAGATCTATGAAACGATCCGCTACCAACCCTGATGAGCCGTCCGACGCGGGAAATTTGACGGGAGTTGAAGGGGGAGGCATGAGCGTGACTAAATGGGCATAATCACGGCTCGCTGACACAGGCGCTGCGGCAGACGCATTTTCGTGCATTCGCGATACCGCTGCTTCGACGCATTCCCCCTGCTACAACCGCAATACCCATGTCGACCACCCCCGCGACCGAAGTGTCGCTGAAACACATTCTCGAACGCCCGGGCGATTTCTCCGGATGGCTCTATCTCCCTCCGATGCCGTGGACCCTCGACACGGAAGGTGCATTTTCCGAAGACACCAAAGACGCTGAAGACGAAGCCGTGCCCGCCATCGCCAGGCAGCTTGGTTGGCAGGTGACGCTGGACAGCGCGACGATCGAGGACATCGTGATCAACGCGCACGACCAGATCGACGAACCGACACTCGTCCAGTTGTTCGACGCGTTCGTGTTCTACGTCGAAAACGACGCATTCATCCTGTTCTGACAGCGCGCCGCGAGCACGCCACAAACAAAAAAGGACCGCCAAGCGGTCCTTTTTTCATAAAGCGTTGCCGCAACAACCAACACCCCTCAAGGCAGCGAAATCGTCAAATTAGCCGACTCCGGCCCGACCTTGATCACCTGCGAATAAGGTGCCAATGCCTGCAGCGTCTTGTCCTTCAGATACGTATTCAGCCCGAGATACCCGAGCAGCGCCACCAACGCAAACACCGCCCCAATCGCCCAAACCGGCACTTCACGCTTGAGTCGATGCGCGATCTGATCCGGCAGCGGCCAATGCGGCGCGAACGGCGCCCGCTTGCCCTTCATGTGCGCAATCTCGTCCCCCAGCCGCGCGGTGAGGTACGCCAGCTTCTCCGGCCCTTCCAGCAGATACTTCCCCTGGAACCCGAGCAGCAGGCACATGTGAAACACCTCGAGCGACTGCAGCCGCGCCGCACCCTGCGCGCGACATTCCTCGAGATACTGGAAGAACTTCTCGCCCGCGAGCTGCTCGCCGAACAGCACGAGCTGCAGCGGCCGGCGTTCCCAGTCCGTGCGGATCTTGAATTGCGACGACAGCACCATCTCGTCGATCGCCGCGCAGAACGCGAACTTCGCGCCGTACACGTCTTCTGCCGCGATATTCAGCTTCTTCGCGCCGCGCTCGAAATCCGACAGGAATTCCTGGATCCGCGTGCTGAATTCGCCCGCGCTCTCCGGCTCCCGCCCGTTCTTGAGCAGGAACAGCATGAAGAACCCGTCGTACAGCAGGTCGAGCAGCGAACGGGCCTGGAACGAGGCGTCGGTCGACGCCGGCGTATGCAAGGGGGCCGGTGCGTTGTCGCCGAACAGGGAAGGCGCGTAGCTCATGATGTGACCGCGATCAGTTCGAATTTCAGGTCATTGATGCCAGTCGGCGCGTAGATCATCGCGGACTGGGCCTGCAGCATGCGCTCGTACAGCGCGCCACGCGAATCGAGCGCGAAGTAGCAGGCGCCCGGGCGCACCGGAATCGCGGGCGGCACCTGCGGCGTGTACGAGAGCCGCACGCCGGGCATGGCCGACAGCACGAGTTTGTCGACGTCGTCGGGCGCACCGACCTTGAAACGGGCCGGCACCGCATCGACGAGCTCGACGCTCGGCATGTCCGCGGACACCGCCAGGTAGAACTCGGTCTTGTCGTCGATCTTGCCGGAATCGAGGCGGCCGAGGTGGAACGACGGGCGCACCTCGTCGAGCGTGATCGCGAAGTAGCGCGTCGAGATCACGGTGTCGAGCAGCTCGCGCAGCATCAGGTCGAGACGCGCGAAGCTCGGGCCCGGATCGTCGTGGCGGTACACCGGCAGGTCGGCGAGCGTATAGCCCTTCGAGAACGTCATCAGCTGGCCCGCAAGGCGCAGCAGTTCCTGGAACAGCCGCTCCGGATGCAGCGCCGAATGCTGGTGCAGGTGCGCGAGCGTCGCGAACGCGGCGTTCGCGGTGTGCAGCAGCCAGAACGACGCGATGTCGCCCGAGCGGAATTCGATGATGTTCTTCGACGGCTCGCGGTGGAAGCCGTACAGCGCGTTCACCTTCGCCTGCAGTGCGTCGACGAGCTGGCGCAGCCGCTGATGGAGGATCGGCGACGCATCGATCGCGAGGCACGGCGGCACGAAGCTGTCGTCGATCTCGAAGCCGGACGTCGCGGTGCGGCGCACGCGCACGAGCGGCACCGACAGCAGCTGGTCGCGCGGTTCGCTGTGCGCAATCAGCTTGACCTGCGTCTTCAGGAACGTGATGTCGGCTTCGGCCGCATCGGTAAAGTTGTCGCCGACGCTGGTCTGCTCGCTGACGAAGCGCGTCATGAAGCCGGCGGCCGGATCGTCGCTGTAGTTGGTGCCGTTCTCGCGCAGCGGGTGCAGCGCGAGATAGAACACGAATTCGTTGATACCGTCGGGCAGCGTGTCCAGCGCGATCGGCGGCGGCAGGTCGTCGGCCTGCGGCGCGGCATACAGCGCGCCGTCCGGGAACACGAGCGCCAGCTCTGCGACCCGCAGCACGTTGCTGCCGAGCGCATCGCGGTCGATACGCACCGAGCGCACGCCCCAGTTGTACGGCTGGATCGCCTGGATCGATTCGAACAGGCGCGCTTCGTGGTACGCGTCCTGCCGCTGAAAGTGTTGAGGCCGGAGGAACAGCCCTTCCCCCCACAGCACCTTGGCCGAATAACTCATGTCAAATCCGGTTAATGTCGCGTTGCGATGTAATCGATTTGTTCGTGCCCGAATTAAATCGCCAATTGTTAACTCTTGTTAATTGACATTCGTGCGTCATTGTTTAACCGCAGGAGACCGAAGAAAGCAAATTCAGCGGTTGCGAAGGCGCACCCTGTTGCGGTGCGATGACAGTGCCGTCGGTGACCGTCATCGCGCAATTATGCAGGCCGATGATTATGCCGGATTTCTCCGACTTCACCGGATCGAACGTCAGTTTCCATCGTTGTAGTGCGGGATCGCGGAACAGCGCGACGATGCCGAATGCCTGTGCTTCGCGCGAAACCTTCTCGGTCGCCGTATAGCGCTGGCCCGGAATCAGCGTGATTTCACGCACGTTCAGCAGATCCGCGCCCAATGCGGTCTTTTCCTTGGTCGGATCCGTAAAGGCGTCGAACGGCGCCTGCTGGAACGACGTCGGGTCCTTCAGCGTATAGAGCCGCACGACGAGCGCGAGCGGCTTGTTGTCAGTCGCGGCATTCAGGTTCGGCGCCGCGGCGAGCGTGATGCCGAGGTTGCGCGGCGGCTTCTGCGCGTCGGGCAGCTCGGGCTTGCCGATGCCGGCCGCGGACATCACGGCGCTCGCGGCCGAGCCGAGCAGCGGGGCGGCCGCGCATCCGGCCAGGAGGGCGCAGGCAACCAGTGGCAGCGCGTAGCGAATCATCAACGATCTCATCGGTTTTCCGGCGGGCTGCCTTTTATCCCTGTCAAATCTGCCGGGAATTTCCGCGTTCGCTGCGTATCCCCGACATTGCACCGTTCAACTATTAAGCACGCCCGCATCATGGCAGGCGTCCGGAAAATTTTTCCGCCGTCCGGGCGGCGCGTCGCGAAACCAGTAAAACTTGCCCGTTCCGGCCGAAAGAAAAATCGCTGCGAGCCCGCTGCGAGAGGCCATTGGAGGGGGTAGCGCCCGGTTTTAAAAGGAATTACTCTTCACACGACGATTGAATTATGAAAAATTGATCGGTACTATACCCGCGCGCTTCTTGCAAAGCAAAAGAACCAGATTCTCAACGATTTAAAACTCACGCGCCGGTGGATATAACGATGAAAGACCGTCTCTTCGCAAAACTGTCTGGGGTAGTAGTGGCTTGCGGCGTGATCGCCGGTTGTGCGAGCCAGCCTCCCGCACCGCCGACTGCCGAAGTGTTCAACAAGTCGCTGGCGGATGCGGACGCAGTTGCGAAGGCGGGGGACCAGGACAAGGCCCTCGGCCTGTATCAGCAGCTCGCGAAGTCGGATCCGACGCGCGAAGAGCCGTGGTCGCGCATCGCGCAAATCCAGTTCGCCCAGAACCACTACGGCCAGGCAATCGTTGCCGCGCAGGAAGCCCTGCAGCGCGACGCGACCGACCGTCAGGCGAAGAGCGTGCTGGCCGTGGCCGGCCTGCGGATCGCGACGCAGTCGCTCGGCGAGCTGCGCCAGGATTCGTCGCTCGCGGGTGACGCGAAGTCGGACGCGCAGGCGCTCGCGAAGCAGCTGCGCGATACGCTGGGTGAATCGGCGCTGTTCCCGCCGGAAACGAAGGCCGTGAAGCCGCGCCAGACGCGCCGTGTCGTTCATCGTGCGAAGACGGGCGGCGCTGCACCGACGGCCGAGGCGGCCGCCACTGCGCCGACGCCGCCCACCACGCCGCAAAAGGGCGGCGCTGACCCGTTCGGCGCACTGCGCAACTGACCGCAAAACTGACGCGATAACCACAACTAACCTGGGAGCCGTCGAGATGGCCAAGAAAGAAAGCATTCAGAAAAGCTTGCAGAAAATACGGCCGCCGCGCGTCCAACTGACCTACGAGGTCGAGAAGGGCGATGCGATCGAGGTGAAGGAACTGCCGTTCGTCGTCGGGGTCGTCGGCGATCTGGCGGGCCAGTCCGAAATCGAGCAGCCGAAGCTGCGCGACCGTAAATTCGTCAACATCGATCGCGACAATTTCGACGACGTGATGAAGGCGATCGAGCCGCGCGCCGCGTTCCAGGTGGAAAACCGCCTGAGCCCGGAAGGCGGCAAGTTCGCGGTCGACCTGAAGTTCCGTTCGCTGTCGGATTTCAGCCCGGATGAAGTCGTCGAACAGGTCGAGCCGCTGCGCCGCCTGCTCGAGGCGCGCTCGAAGCTCGCCGACCTGCGCAACAAGCTCGCCGGCAACGACAAGCTCGAGGATCTGCTGTCCGAGGTGCTGAAGAACACGCAGCAGCTGCAGGAGCTCGCGAAGGGCACGGGCGGCGACAAAGACGGCGAATGACGACGGAGTGTTGAGATGAACCAGCAAACGGCTGCGGCCCAAGCGAGCGGCGCGGACTACGCCGCCGGGACTTCGCTGCTCGACGACATCGTCGAGAAGAGCAAGGTCGCGAAATCCGATTCCGAGCATGCGCGTGCGAAGGACCTGATCGGCGAACTCGTGCACCAGGTGCTCGACGGCACGGTGATCGTGTCGGACAACCTGTCGGCCACGATCGACGCGCGCGTCGCGGAACTGGACCGCCTGATTTCCACGCAGCTTTCCGCAGTGATGCACGCGCCGGAATTCCAGCGCCTCGAAAGCACGTGGCGCGGGATGGACTACCTGGTCAAGGAAAGCAACACCGGCCAGACGATCAAGATCAAGGCGCTGCACGCACCGAAGCGCGACCTCGTGCGCGACTTCAAGGGCGCGAGCGAGTTCGACCAGAGCGCGCTGTTCAAGAAGGTCTACGAAGAAGAGTTCGGCACGTTCGGCGGTTCGCCGTTCGGTGCGCTGATCGGCGATTACGAGATCTCGCGCCAGCCGGAAGACATGTACTTCATCGAGCAGATGTCGCACGTCGCGGCGGCCGCGCATGCGCCGTTCATCGCGTCGGCATCGCCCGAGCTGCTCGGCCTCGAGTCGTTCTCCGACCTCGGCAAGCCGCGCGACCTGGGCAAGGTGTTCGATACGGTCGAATATGCGAAGTGGAAGTCGTTCCGTGACGCCGAAGATTCGCGCTACGTCGGCCTGACGCTGCCGCGTTTCCTCGGCCGCCTGCCGTTCAATCCGAAGGACGGCCAGACCGCGGAGAACTTCAACTTCGTCGAGGACGTCGACGGCACCGACCACGACAAGTACCTGTGGTGCAACGCCGCGTGGGCGTTCGCTGCGCGCCTGACGGCCGCATTCGACGACTTCGGCTGGTGCGCGGCGATCCGCGGCGTCGAAGGCGGCGGTCTCGTCGAGGACCTGCCGACCCACACGTTCAAGACCGACGACGGTGAAGTCGCGCTGAAGTGCCCGACCGAAATCGCGATCACCGATCGCCGCGAGAAGGAGTTGAGCGACCTCGGCTTCATCCCGCTCGTCCATTGCAAGAACTCAGATTACGCCGCGTTCTTCGCTGCGCAGTCGGTGCAGAAACCAAAGAAATACAGCACCGACAGCGCGAATGCGAACGCCGTCCTATCCGCCCAGCTTCAGTACATCTTCTCGGTATCGCGCGTCGCGCACTACCTGAAGGCGATGATGCGGGACAAGATCGGCAGCTTCGCGTCGGCGCAGAACGTGGAGACTTTCCTTAACCGGTGGATTTCGCAGTACGTCCTGCTCGACGATAACGCCTCGCAGGAACAGAAAGCGCAATTTCCGCTGCGCGAGGCATCCATACAAGTGTCAGAGATTCCGGGCAAGCCGGGCTCGTATCGTTCGGTCGCGTTCCTGCGCCCGCACTTTCAGCTCGACGAACTCTCGATTTCTCTGCGACTTGTCGCTGATCTGCCCAAACCGGCAAATTCATAAGCGAGTAAATCGCCCGGGCGGGCCGCCTGGGTAGGACGTTAAAACCACCTCTTTGGGGAGTCGAAGGGCCATGTTACATATGCACTTGCAGTTTGGTAGTCCCGCGGTGAAGGGCGAATCCGCGGACAAGGACCACCAGGGCTGGATCGAACTGAAATCGTGGGATCACTCGATCGTTCAGCCGCGTTCGGCAACCGCATCGACCGCTGGCGGTCACACGATGACGCGTTGCGAACACGGCGACATGATTTTCACGAAGGAAATCGATTCGTCGAGCCCGCTGCTGTACCAACACGCTTCGGGCGGCACCACGTTCGACGAGGTGACGGTCCATTTCTCGCGCGCTGACGGTGAAGGCAAGCGCGTGCAGTATCTGGAAGTCAAGCTCAAGTACGTGATCATCTCGAGCATCGCCCCGAGCGTTCGCGAAGAAGGTCTGCCGCTCGAGACGTTCTCGCTGAAGTACGCAGCTGTGCAGTGGAAGCAAACCCAGCAGAAGATCGGCGGCAACCAGGGCGGCAACACGCAAGGCGCCTGGAGTCTGACGAAGAACGACAAGACCTACGCGGTCTAAAGTCGGTTGCGGCAACGGGGCGCGCGGCGTCCCCGTTGCCGTTTTCGCTGTGAATCAGGGCCGATGAAACGATTCGAACCCAGTTTTCTCGACAAGCTGTTCGACGACGAACCGCACCTGCCGGCCTCGGCAGCGATGCGGCAATTGTCGCTGGACGAGCTCAAGAACACGGTCGCCCGCGACGTCGAGGCGATCCTCAACACCCGTATCGCTCACACCGAGATCGAGCTGGCCGCGCTGCCGGAGTGCCAGAAGTCGGTGCTGACCTACGGGCTGAACGATTTCGCGGGGCTGAGCCTGGCGAGTCACTACGATCGCGCGTTCATCTGCAAGTCGATCCAGCAGGCCATCGCACGCCACGAACCGCGCCTGCAGCAGGTGCAGGTGACGTTCGAGCTGAACGAGCAGGCCACCAACGCGCTTTACTTCGCGATTCAGGCGCTGCTCGTCGTGCACCCGGCCGAGGAGCCGGTGAGTTTCGACGCGATGCTGCAGCCCTCGACGCTGCAGTATTCGGTCACGCGCGCACGCGCCGCAAGAATGCAGTAAATCATGCCGCCGAGCGGGCCGGACCGCCCGGTGGTGGATCAGGGTCCGGCAGGAAATATTGAGGTTCGGGGTCGTCGATGGAAGAATTGCTGCCGTATTACGAGCGCGAATTATCGTTTTTGCGGCGCTATTCGCGAGATTTCGCCGAACGTTATCCGAAGATCGCGGCGCGGCTCGCGCTGTCCGGCGAGCATTGCGAGGATCCGCACGTCGAGCGGATGATCGAGTCGTTCGCGCTGCTTGGCGCGCGCATCAACAAGAAGCTCGACGACGATTACCCGGAATTCACCGAAGCGCTGCTGGAAGTGCTGTATCCGCACTACCTGCGGCCGTTCCCGTCGTGCTCGATCGCGCAGTTCACGCCGGCGTCGCCCGGCCAGCAGACCGAGCCGGTCGTGATCGATCGCGGCACCGAGCTGAAGAGTCGCCCGATTCGCGGCGTGCAGTGCCGGTTCCGCACCGCCTATGACGTGACGCTCGCGCCGATCCGCATCTCGGAAGCGCGCTATACGCCGGTGGCGCTCGCGCCGAGCGCGACGGTGCTGCCGTCGAATGCGACGGGCGTGATCTCGATCACGTTCGAATCGCTCGCCGCGCAGCTCGATCTCGGCGCACTGAAGCTGCCGACGCTGCGCGCGCACCTGCACGGCGAGCAGTCGTTCGTCGCCGCGCTGACCGACTGCCTGTTCGTCAACGTGCTCGGCGCGTATGTCGAGCCCGAACGCAACGGCCGCTGGACCGCGCTGCGCAAGCTGCCGATCGCGCACGCCGGCTTCGACGAGGACGATGCGCTGATCGACTACCCGGCGAAATCGCATCCCGCGTATCGCCTGCTCACCGAATACTTCGCGTTCCCCGACAAGTTCGATTTCGTCGACTTCGACATCGCGGCGATCGCGCGCGCGACGGGCCGCTGCCAGCGCGCGACGCTGCATCTCGTGCTGCAGGACGTGCGCAGCGATTCGCACGTCGCGCGGCTGCTCGAACTGCTGACGGCGAGCCACTTCCGGCTGTTCTGCACGCCGATCGTCAACCTGTTTCGCCAGCACGGCGAGCCGATCCGCATCACGCACCGCGCGGTGTCCTACCCGGTGATCGCCGAGGCGCGGCGCGCGTTCGCGTACGAGGTGTATTCGATCGACTCGGTGAAGCTCGTCAGGCAGCAGGCGCACGAGGAATCGGTGATCGAATTCCGGCCGTTCTATTCGTTGCATCACGGCGAATCGGCGCGGATCGGCCATTACTGGTTCGCGCGCCGCAACGACTGGGTCGCGCAGAAGAGCCCCGGCTACGAAACCGAGATCTCGATCGTCGACATCGATTTCGAGCCGACCTCGCCGCAGACCGACACACTGAGCCTCGACCTCACCTGCACGAACCGCGACCTGCCGGCGATGCTCGCGTTCGGGCTCGAAGGCGGCGACCTGTTCCAGGAAGGCGGCGCGCAGACGAGCGGCATCGCGCTGCTGCGCCGCCCGACGCAGAGCGTGCGCTTCGAGCGGGGTCGCGCCGCGCACTGGCGGCTCGTGTCGCACCTCGCGCTCAATCACGTGTCGCTGGTTGCACACGGCCTCGCGCCGCTGAAGGAAATGCTGACGCTGTACGACCTGCGGCGCACGGCGGTGTCGATGCGCCAGATCGACGGCCTCGCCGGCGTCGAGCAGCGCGGCGCGGTGCAGTGGCTGCCCGGCAAGCCGTTCGCGACCTTCGTGCGCGGCATCGAGATCCGCCTGACGATCGACGAGGAGCACTTCGTCGGCGCGAGCCTCGCGTCGTTCATACGCGTGCTCGACAGCTTCTTCGGGCTGTACGTCCACCTCAACAGTTTCGTTCAATTAGTCGTCGTGTCGAAGCGCACCGGCGAGGAGATCATCCGATGCAAGCCCCGCACCGGCGAATCGATCCTGGCGTAGTCGACGCGCTGCTCGACGAACCGCACCGCTTCGAGTTCTTCCAGGCCGTGCGCGTGCTCGAAGGGCTGTTCGCGCGGCAGGCGTCCGATGCGCCCGGCGCGTGGCGGCAGGGCGACGTGGTCGCGCAGCGCATCGAATTCCGCAACACGCTGTCGCTCGGCTTTCCGCCGAGCGAGATCGAAGGCGCGCGCTCGTTCGACGACGACGGCACCCAGCTCAAGACGGGCGAGGCGCGCGGCGCCGCGCTCGCGGCCGGCGAGCTCGGCCACGTCGAGCTGACGCCCGCGTTCTTCGGGCTGCTGGGCGGGCAGGGTGCGCTGCCGCTGCATTACACCGAGCAGATCGTCGCGCGCGAACACCTGAAGCGCGATCATGCGGCGCGCGCATTCTTCGACGTGTTCTCGAACCGTGCGACCGCGCTGTTCTATGCCGCGTGGAAAAAATACCGGCTGCCGTTCCACTACGAGCTCGATCGCGACGAGCGCTATCTGCCGCTGCTGCTCGCGATCGCGGGCGTGCCGAGCGACGAGGTGCGTGACAGTCTCGCGGCTGGCGTGGGCGGCGTGCTCGACGAGGCCGTCGCCGGCTATGCGCTCGCCGCGCGGCACCGGCCGATGTCGGCCGCGTACCTGCAGCGCACGCTGTCCGACTATTTCCGTGTGCCGGTGAAGATCGACCAGTTCGTCGGCAAGTGGTACGACGTGCCGCCCGACCAGCTGAGCGTGCTCGGCGAAGTCAACGCGGTGCTCGGCGCGACGGCGCTCGTCGGCGAACGCGTGTGGCAGCGCGACATGCGCGCGCGGATCGTCGTCGGCCCGCTGTCCAAGCGCGACTACGAGGCGTTCCTGCCCGGCGGTGCGCACGCTATCGCGCTGGAGCGGATGCTGACGCTGCTCGCAGGCGTCACGCTCGAATACGAAGTGAAGCTCGTGCTCAAGCGCACCGAGGTCGGCGCCAGCGTGCTCGGCGCGGGCTCGCGGCTCGGCTGGGATGCGTTCCTGTGTACGCGCGACGCGATCGAGGACCGTTCCGACGCCCGCTACGAGCTGCACGTGATTCACTGATTCCGAACGACAACAAACACGCAATCGAACCTGAGACTGAGATCGACGCCATGAGCACGCCTCTGAAGACCCTGATCACGAAACTGAACCCGCTGTGCCGCCACGCGACCGAGCGTGCGGCAAGCGCGTGCCTGGCGCGCGGCCATTACGAGGTCGATCTGGAGCACCTGTTCCTCGCGTTGCTCGAGGAAGCGACGGGCGACCTGCCGCTTGCGCTGCGTGCGAGCCGCGTCGATCCGCACGCGCTGCACGCCGATCTCGAGCGCGAACTGACGCGCCTGAAGACGGGCAACACGCGTACGCCGGTGTTCTCCGTGCACCTGATCGCGCTGTTCGAGCAGGCATGGCTGATCGCGTCGCTCGATTCGCAGCTCGGCCGCATCCGTTCGGGGCACCTGCTGCTCGCGCTGCTGACCGCGTCCGATCTCGCGCAGTTCGCGCAACGGATGTCGTCGCAGTTTGCGGAAATGAACGTGACGGACCTGAAGCACAAGTTCGACGAGATCATGGCCGGCTCGAGCGAAGCCGAGCCGCGTCAGGCGGACGACGAGGGTAGCGACGTCGCGCCGGCCGCCGACGGCATCGCACCGGCGGCCGGCCCGTCGAAGACGCCCGCGCTCGACACGTACACGACCAACCTCACGCAGCGCGCCCGCGATGGCAAGATCGACCCGGTGATCGGTCGTGAAGCCGAGATCCGCCAGGCGATCGACATCCTGATGCGCCGCCGCCAGAACAACCCGATCATGACCGGCGAGGCCGGTGTCGGCAAAACCGCGGTCGTCGAGGGCCTCGCGCTGCGCATCGCGGCCGACGACGTGCCGCCGCCGCTGCGCGGCGTCGCGCTGCACGTGCTCGACATGGGGCTGCTGCAGGCCGGCGCGAGCGTGAAGGGCGAGTTCGAGAACCGCCTGAAGAGCGTGATCGACGAGGTGAAGAAGAGCGCGCATCCGATCATCCTGTTCATCGACGAGGCGCACACGATCATCGGCGCGGGCGGCCAGGCCGGCCAGAACGACGCGGCCAACCTGCTGAAGCCGGCGCTCGCGCGCGGCGAGCTGCGCACGATCGCGGCGACGACGTGGAGCGAATACAAGAAGTACTTCGAGAAGGATGCGGCGCTTGCGCGGCGCTTCCAGGTCGTGAAGGTCGAGGAGCCGAGCGAGCCGCTCGCGGCCGCGATGCTGCGCGGCATGTCCGGCCTGATGGAGAAGCACTTCAACGTGCGGATCCTCGACGACGCGATCACCGAGGCCGTGCGCCTGTCGCACCGCTACATCAGCGGCCGCCAGCTGCCGGACAAGGCGATCAGCGTGCTCGACACCGCGTGCGCGAAGGTCGCGCTCGCGCACAGCGCGACGCCGGCGGCGATCGACGACACGAAGAAGCGCATCGAGCGGATCGACGCGGAAATCGCGTCGCTGGAGCGCGAGGCGGCCGGCGGCGCGTCGCACGACGAGCGGCTCGGCGAGCTGCGCGGTACGCGCGACGCGGCGCTCGAACAACTGGCGAAGGACGAGGCGCGCTACGAAGCCGAGCGCGTGATCGTCGCCGAGATCACCGAACTGCGCGAAGCGCTCGACAAGGCACGCGGCCCGTCGGAAGACGGCCAGCCGGCCGACGTGCAGGCGACCCGCGACAAGCTCGCCGAGCGCGTCGCGGCGCTGCACGCGCTGCAGGGCGGCGAGCCGATGGTGCCGCTGCAGGTCGATGGCCACGTGGTCGCCGAGATCGTCGCCGCATGGACGGGCATTCCGCTCGGCCGGATGGTGAAGGACGAGATCGACACCGTGCTGAACCTGCAGCCGCTGCTCGCCGCGCGCGTGATTGGCCAGGACCATGCGCTCGACGCGATCGCGCAGCGTGTGCGCACCGCGACCGCGAGCCTCGAGGATCCGAACAAGCCGCGCGGCGTGTTCATGTTCGTTGGGCCGTCGGGCGTCGGCAAGACCGAGACGGCGCTCGCGCTGGCCGACATCCTGTACGGCGGCGAGCGCAAGATGGTCACGATCAACATGAGCGAGTACCAGGAAGCGCACAGCGTGTCGGGCCTCAAGGGCTCGCCGCCGGGCTACGTCGGCTACGGCGAAGGCGGCGTGCTGACCGAGGCCGTGCGCCGCAACCCGTACTCCGTCGTGCTGCTCGACGAGGTCGAGAAGGCGCACCCGGACGTGCTCGAGATGTTCTTCCAGGTGTTCGACAAGGGCGCGATGGACGACGCGGAAGGGCGCGAGATCGACTTCCGCAACACGCTGATCATCCTGACGTCGAACGTCGGCTCCACTGCGGTGATGCAGGCGTGCCTGAACAAGCCGGCCGAGGAGCTGCCCGATCCGGACGCGCTCGCAGAGACGCTGCGCCCGCAGCTGTACAAGACCTTCAAGCCCGCGTTCCTCGGGCGGATGAAGGTGGTGCCGTACTACCCGATTTCCGACGACGTGCTGGCCGAGATCATCGAGCTGAAGCTCGAGCGGATCCGCCGCCGGATCGAGGCGAACCACAAGGCGGCGTTCGAATGGGACGAGTCGCTCGTCGATGCGGTGCTCGCACGCTGCACCGAGGTCGACTCGGGCGCCCGCAACGTCGACCACATCCTGAACGGCACGCTCCTGCCGGAGATCGCGGGCCACGTGCTTGGCCGGATCGCCGACGGCGAGGCCATCGCGCGCATCGCGGTGCGCGCGGACGAGGCCGGCGAATTCACGTACACCGTCGAATGAGCTCGGCCGTGCAACGCAAGCATTTGATGAACTGACGAACCATGCCGATCAATCTCCCCGAGCTGCTGACGCCGATCAGCGATGCGTCGCCCAGCGGCGACGACCTGCTGTTCTCGAACGAATTCGACGCGATCCAGGACGCGCGGCGCTACGACGATCCGACGCTCGACCAGGGCGAGTGGGTGACCGAGATCAAGGAGGCCGACTGGGGCTTCGTGGTCGACCATGCGGGCGAGCTGCTGCGCACGCGCACGAAGGACCTGCGGCTCGCCGTGTGGCTGACCGAGGCGCTCGCGCTCGAGGACGGCGTCACCGGCCTCACCGAAGGCTATGCGCTGCTCGAGGGCCTGTGCCGCGACTTCTGGGACACCGTGCATCCGCTGCCCGAAGACGACGACACCGAGCACCGGCTCGGCAACGTCGCGTGGCTGTCCGGCCGCACGGCCGAACTGCTGCGCGCGGTGCCGATGACGGACGGTGCGTCGAACGCGTTCAGCACGCTCGACTGGGAGGTGGCGCAGCACGTCGCGCAGGCGATCAAGCGCGACCCCGAACACGCGGACGACATCGCACGCGGCAAGCCGTCGATCGACCAGATCGATTCGTCGCGGCGCGTGACGTCGATCGCGTTCTACACCGCGTTGCTCGCGAACCTGAAGGCGTTCGAGTTCGCGCTCGATGCGTTCGAGGAGCGGCTCGTCGAGCGTGCGGGCGATTCGGCGCCGAGCTTCCGGCAGGCGCGCGACGCATTCGAGACCGTGTACCGGCTCGCCGAGCGCTTTGCGCGCGAGCAGGGCTATACGGGCAGCGCACCGCACACGCAGTCGGCACCGCAGGCGCAGCCCGAGCGCATCGAGCCGGTGTTCGGCAACCCGATTCAGTCCGAGGAGACTCACGTGCAACCGCAGCCCGTTCCGCGCGCCCCGGTGCCGCAGATGATCGCCGGCATCCAGAACCGTGCGCAGGCGGTCGACCAGTTGCGCGCGGTCGCCCGCTATTTCCGCCAGACCGAGCCGCACAGCCCGGTCGCGTATCTCGCCGACAAGGCCGCCGAATGGGCCGACATGCCGCTGCACAAGTGGCTCGAGAGCGTCGTCAAGGACGACGGCTCGCTGTCGCATATTCGCGAGCTGCTGGGCGTGCGGCCGGACGAGCAGTCGTAAACGCAAAACGGGCGGCGCATCGCTGCAGCCGCCCGTTTTTGCCTGCCGTGTCGCTCCGGGAGGAGCGGCAGCAGGCGTCCTTTATTGCCCCACCCGGAACTCGATCCGCCGGTTCCGTGCCCGTCCATCCGCCGTATCGTTCGGCGCGATCGGCTGATCCGGCCCGACGCCCGTCGTCGTCATCTGCTGCGGCTGAATGCTCTTCGTGATCAGGTAGCCCTTCACCGCATCCGCACGCGCCTGGCTCAGCGCGATGTTCGACGTGCGGTTCCCCGAGTTGTCGGTGTGGCCGATGATGTCGACCGTGCGGTTCTGCATCTTCGAGAGTGCCGCCGCCATCTGGTCGAGGATGAGCCTGCCCTGCGGCGTGAGCGTCGCGCTGCCGGTCTCGAACTCGATCGTCCGGTTCGCGAGCGTCTGGTCGAGCACGCCCTGTTCGGACGCCGACACGCGCAGCCCGTTCTTGATCGTATACGTCGGGTTCAGCGTGTTCGCCATGTCGCTCGCGAGCTGCTGGCGTTGCGCTTCGTTGTGCACCTCGCCCTTCATCTCGATCTGCGTGCCGTTGATCTTCAGCTGCCCCTTGCTGATCTGCTTGAGCTGCGTACCGAGCAGCTTCTGCACGTTCGCGCTCCAGTTCGGCGGCGTTGCAACGTCACCCACTTCGATCTGGTCGACGACGTTCGCCGCGCCGTAGGTATCGCGCAGCTTCTGCAGCACGGCGGCCTTGGTCGCTTCGTCGGGCACCTTGCCGCCGACGACCACCTGGCCGGGCGTCGCGGTCGCGGGCGGCGGCGTGAGGGTGTTCGCGGTGCCGGCCGTACCGTGCACGACGGCGCCGGAGGCCGTCCCCGGTGCGGCGCCGGTGTTCGCGGACAGCGCGGTCGTCGTGACCGTGCCGTTGCCGACCGGCGTGACGGTTGCGCCCGTGTTCTGTGCGAAGGCCGTGCTGCTGGCGAAGAGTCCGGCAGCGAGGAGGGCGGTGACGGCGGGCGAGAAGGCGACCGAAAAGCGCGCGCGCCGAACCTGAATCGTGCGATGCATCCCGTCAGCCTCCGATGAACGCTTCGCGGAACGCGTCGATGGCGACGCGCAGCGAGAGTTGCGGTTGGTCGAGGTAGCTGACGAGCTTGCTGATCTGGTGATCGTTTTGCGCATGGGCGTCGATCCACTCGGGATCGTCGATGTCGATGTTGTGGGCGGCGTAGGTCTGCGGGTCGACGACGCTCAGCAGCGTCTTCGCCGACGCACCGTTGAAGCCGATGATGAGCCGTTCGCGCTCGGCGATCGTGCCGATGAAGATCGCGAGCTCGAAATCGGCCTGCGCGACGAACGGCGCGATCAGTTCGAGCCAGAACGCGGCGACGAGGCTGCGGTAGAACGGATCGACCGGCAGCGGCAGCGTGAGGCCGCGCTCGATGTGCGACGAACCGCTCTGCATCACCGGCCGCAGCAGCGAGCCGAGCGCGAGCATCGCGCCGCGCAGCCGCACCGGATGACCGCTTTCGAGCAGCATCTCCTGGAGGCCGTACAGCGACTGGTGTTCGACGAAATCGTTGAAGGTGCCGTCATGCGACGTGCCGGGGCCGCCGACGTCGATCGGCACCTGCGTGTCGCCGAGCGCCTGCAGCGCGCCGGGCGGCTCGTCCTTGCCGAGCAGCGGCGGGATCTGCGTGGCGACGCGCGACCACAGCCGCGCGAACGCGAGCGGGCTGCGCGCGAGGAACGCGAGCGGCCGGTCGACCTCGAGCGCGGTGGCGCCGAGGAACGGGAAGCGGCGCATCGACACGTCGTGGCTCGCGACCATGTGGCCCGCGATCGCGAGCTTGCTGCGCGAGCCGAGGAATGCGAAATGCATCGGCTTCGCATCCTCGTAGACGAGCTTCCAGCGCGGATCTTCCGCGAGCAGTTCGAGCGCCTGCGCGATCCAGCGGTCGAGCGTCTGCAGCAACTGCGGGTTGTGCGGGCTCTTCACGAAGTCGCCACGCGACGGAATCTTGCCGAAGTAGGCGATCTGCGCCTGTACGGTTTGCGTCATTGCGCCCCCTGGGCATTCGTTGCGTTGGCGGCCGCGACGGCCGGCGCTGCGGCCGGCGTGCCCGTGCCGGCGGACTGGGTCGCG
>NZ_JAAGPG010000228.1:0-12965 GCF_017104665.1 Burkholderia sp. Se-20378
AGCGCCGCGACGCCGGGCCCCGCGACGAACGGCGTGAAGTTCACCGCGCCGCCGTCCGGCGACCTGCAGTACGACACGTTCTACAACGGCATGCAGAACATGATCGGCACGATCCACTGGCGTACCGACGGGCACACCTACGACCTGTCGGTGTCGATGCCCGTGCCGTTCGTCGGCCCGTTCACCTACCGCAGCGAAGGCCGCATCGACGCGTTCGGCGTCGCGCCCGACCGCTACGTCGAGAAGCGCGGCAAGCGGCCGGAAGATATCGCGATCTTCAACCGCGAGATCCGGCAGGTCGTGTTCACGCGCACGCCGAACAATGCGCCGCTGCCTGACGGCGTGCAGGACCGCTTCAGCATGCTGATGCAGCTGTCGGGGCTCGTGCGTGGCAATCCGTCCGCGTACAAGCCGGGCGTCACGCAGCAGTTCTTCGTGATCGACAACAACAGCGGCGAGACCTGGCCGATCACCGTGATCGGCGACGAGCAGGTGCAGACGCAGGCCGGCATCATCGGCGCGCGGCACTTCATGCGCCTGCCGAGGCGCGACGGCGACACGCGCCGCATCGACATGTGGCTCGCGCCGTCGCTCGGCTGGCTGCCCGCGCGGCTCGTGCAGTCCGAACCGAACGGCGCGCAGATCGAGCTGCTGTGGCATGGCCGGCTCGCGGCGCCGGGCGCGCCGTCCGACGAAGCGCCGGCTGGCGGCGCAACGCATGCGCTCACCGGTGCACCGACGCCCGACGTATCGGCCGCTCCCGCCGCGGAACCGGCACAACCGGCACCGCCGGCCACCGTGCAACCGCCGGCACAACCGGCTGCACCGCCCGCGACTTCGCCTGTCACATCGCCTGTCACACAGTGAACTCACGCGCGCATGCGCACGATTCGGCAATTTCGACCGATTACAGATTTCCGTGAAATGGCCGATGACACTCTTTAACAACTATTTCAGTCCACCGGCAGACAATGGGAAACGTTTCATAGACATCGGCTTCTAACCGATACACCCCATGCAGACGGGAACGGGGTGTGCAGCGCAAGCCCCTTGAAACCGGCAAGGCTCGCCCCACCTAGGGGACAACAAGGCCAGATGCCACTGCGAAGAGGAGTGCCGCCATGCAAATGATCTACAACAGCCCCAACTACTGCGTCGTCGAATTCGCGCCGCAGGCCGGCCACCACCTGATGAATGCCGGCGGATATGAAATCGTCGACAAGAACGCGCAGCGCGAAATCTTCATCGACGGCGAACTTGCCGAACGATTCCGCGCGCACGTGAAGCAGTTGATCGAGGATGAGCCGTCGCTCGACGAAGTGGACGAATTCCTCGGACAATTCGACAGCCTGATGATGATGCCCGTCGTACTGCACTGACGACCCGCGGCCCGGCGCCTCGCGCGGCCGGGCCATTCGCCGCGCATCGACGCGGCGCCGCGAGCACTCCGATCATGCCCCCGTCCGGTTCGCCGGCGGGGGTTTTCATTTGGCGGCCCGGCCGGCGCGGCGCAAGGCCGGGCGGCGCCCATGCGCACCGGCTACAATGACGGTTTTCCCGTCTTCGCCGGTCTCTCGCCCATGTCTGCGACTCCTCTCGCCGCTTCCGTCCCGCTCGACGCGCCCTACACGCGCGGCGCCGCACTGCCTGCGCTGCTCAAATCGCGCATCCTGATCCTCGACGGCGCGATGGGCACGATGATCCAGCGCTACAAGCTCGACGAAGCCGCGTATCGCGGCGAGCGCTTCAAGGATTTCCCGCGCGACATCAAGGGCAACAACGAGCTGCTGTCGATCACGCAGCCGCAGATCATCCGCGAGATCCACGACCAGTACTTCGCGGCCGGCGCCGACATCGTCGAGACCAACACGTTCGGCGCGACGACCGTCGCGCAATCCGACTACGAGATGGAAGATCTCGTCGTCGAGATGAACATCGAATCGGCGAAGCTCGCGCGCGAAGCGGCCGAGAAATACGCGACGCCGGAAAAACCGCGCTTCGTCGCGGGCGCGATCGGGCCGACGCCGAAAACGGCCAGCATCTCGCCGGACGTCAACGACCCGGGCGCACGCAACGTCACGTTCGACGAACTGCGCGCGTCGTACTACCAGCAGGCGAAGGCGCTGCTCGACGGCGGCGTCGACCTGTTCCTCGTCGAGACCATCTTCGACACGCTGAACGCGAAGGCCGCGCTGTTCGCGCTCGACGAGCTGTTCGAGGACACCGGCGAGCGCCTGCCGATCATGATCTCGGGCACCGTCACCGACGCGTCGGGCCGGATCCTGTCGGGCCAGACGGTCGAAGCGTTCTGGAATTCGCTGCGCCACGCGAAGCCGCTCACGTTCGGCCTGAACTGCGCGCTCGGCGCGGCGCTGATGCGCCCGTACATCGCCGAGCTCGCGAAGCTGTGCGACACGTACGTGTCGTGCTACCCGAACGCGGGCCTGCCGAACCCGATGGCCGAGACGGGCTTCGACGAGACGCCGGACGTCACGTCGGGCCTCCTGAAGGAATTCGCGCAAGCCGGACTCGTGAACCTCGCGGGCGGCTGCTGCGGCACGACGCCCGAACACATCGCCGAGATCGCGAAGGCGCTCGCCGACGTGAAGCCGCGCCGCTGGCCGAACCAGTACAGCGACAACGCCTGACCCGACCGCCCCACGTCCTTCATCACCAGAATTCGCACCGCCATGACCGATCACATGATGCGCCTTGCCGGCCTCGAGCCGTTCAACGTCACGCCCGGGACGCTCTTCATCAACGTCGGTGAGCGCACCAACGTCACCGGCTCGAAGGCGTTCGCACGCATGATCCTCAACGGCCAGTTCGACGAGGCGCTCGCGGTCGCACGCCAGCAGGTCGAGAACGGCGCGCAGGTGATCGACATCAACATGGACGAGGCGATGCTCGATTCGAAGGCGGCGATGGTGCGCTTCCTGAATCTGATCGCGTCGGAGCCGGACATCGCGCGCGTGCCGATCATGATCGACTCGTCGAAGTGGGAAGTGATCGAGGCGGGCCTGAAGTGCGTGCAGGGCAAGGCGATCGTGAACTCGATCTCGCTGAAGGAAGGCGAGGACGCGTTCCGCCACCATGCGCACCTGATCCGACGCTACGGCGCGGCGGCCGTCGTGATGGCGTTCGACGAAACCGGTCAGGCCGATACCTACGAGCGCAAGATCGAGATCTGCACGCGCTCGTACAACTTCCTCGTGAACGAAGTCGGCTTCCCGCCGGAAGACATCATCTTCGACCCGAACATCTTCGCGGTCGCGACCGGCATCGAGGAGCACAACAACTACGCGGTCGACTTCATCGAGGCGACCCGCTGGATCAAGCAGAACCTGCCGCACGCGAAGATCAGCGGCGGCGTGTCGAACGTGTCGTTCTCGTTCCGCGGCAACGACCCGGTGCGCGAGGCGATCCACACCGTGTTCCTTTACCACGCGATCCAGGCGGGGATGGACATGGGCATCGTCAATGCGGGCCAGCTCGGCGTGTACGCCGACCTCGACGCCGAGCTGCGCGAGCGCGTCGAGGACGTGATCCTGAACCGCCGCGACGATTCGACCGACCGCCTGCTCGAGATCGCCGACAAGTTCAAGGCAGGGGGCGCGAAAAAGGAAGAGAACCTCGAGTGGCGCAACCAGCCGGTCGAGAAGCGGCTCTCGCATGCGCTGGTGCACGGCATCACGAACTTCATCGTCGAAGATACCGAAGAGGTGCGCGCGAAGATCGACGCGGCCGGCGGCCGCCCGATCAACGTGATCGAAGGGCCGCTGATGGACGGGATGAACATCGTCGGCGACCTGTTCGGTCAGGGCAAGATGTTCCTGCCGCAGGTCGTGAAATCGGCGCGCGTGATGAAGCAGGCCGTCGCGCACCTGATCCCGTTCATCGAGGAAGAAAAGCGCCTGCTCGCGGAAGCGGGCGGCGACGTGCGCGCGAAAGGCAAGATCGTCATCGCGACCGTGAAGGGCGACGTGCACGACATCGGCAAGAACATCGTGTCGGTCGTGCTCCAGTGCAACAACTTCGAAGTCGTCAACATGGGCGTGATGGTCCCGTGCAACGAGATCCTCGCGAAGGCGAAGGTCGAGGGCGCGGACATCATCGGGCTGTCGGGCCTCATCACGCCGAGCCTCGAGGAAATGGCGTACGTCGCGTCGGAAATGCAGCGCGACGACTACTTCCGCGTGAAGAAGATCCCCCTGCTGATCGGCGGCGCGACGACCTCGCGCGTGCACACGGCCGTGAAGATCGCGCCGCACTACGAAGGCCCGGTGGTCTACGTGCCGGACGCGTCGCGCTCGGTGTCGGTCGCATCCAGCCTGCTGTCCGACGAAGGCGCGGCGAAGTACCTCGACGAGCTGAAGTCCGACTACGAACGCATCCGCGACCAGCACGCGAACCGCAAGGCGCAGCCGATGGTCACGCTCGCCGAAGCGCGCGCGAACAAGACCAAGGTCGACTGGGCGGGCTACCAGCCGGTGAAGCCGAAGTTCATCGGCCGCCGCGTGTTCAAGAACTACGACCTGAACGAGCTCGCGCAATACATCGACTGGGGCCCGTTCTTCCAGACCTGGGATCTCGCGGGCCCGTACCCGGCGATCCTGAACGACGAGATCGTCGGCGAATCGGCGCGACGCGTGTTCTCCGACGCGAAATCGATGCTCGCGCGCCTGATCCAGGGCCGCTGGCTGACCGCGAGCGGCGTGATCTCGCTGCTGCCGGCGAATACCGTCAACGGCGACGACATCGAGATCTACAGCGACGAGTCGCGCTCGGAAGTGCTGCTCACGTGGCGCAACCTGCGCCAGCAGAGCGTGCGCCCGGTGGTCGACGGCGTGATGCGGCCGAACCGCTCGCTCGCCGACTTCATCGCGCCGAAGGAATCCGGCGTCGCCGACTACATCGGCATGTTCGCGGTGACGGCCGGCCTCGGCGTCGACGTGAAGGAAAAGCAGTTCGAAGCCGACCACGACGACTACAGCGCGATCATGCTGAAGGCGCTCGCCGACCGCTTCGCGGAAGCTTTCGCGGAAGCGATGCACGCACGCGTGCGGCGCGAGCTGTGGGGCTACGCGAGCGGCGAAACGCTCGACAACGATGCGCTGATCGCCGAAAAGTACGCAGGCATCCGCCCGGCGCCCGGCTACCCGGCCTGCCCCGACCACCTCGTGAAGCGCGACATGTTCGACGTGCTGCGCGCAGACGAGATCGGCATGAGCGTGACCGATTCGCTGGCGATGCTGCCGGCCGCGAGCGTGTCGGGCTTCTATCTCGCGCATCCGGACAGCACGTATTTCTCGGTCGGCAAAATCGGGCAGGATCAGCTCGAGGATTATGCGCAGCGCATGGCGCTGTCGCTCGACGACGCGCGCCGCGCGCTTGCGCCGCAGCTCTGATCGGCCTTTCGACGGCCACGCCGTCGCCCGCTATCGTCAGACAAAAGAAAAAGCCCGCTCGAAAGCGGGCTTTTTCCTGCCTTTCGATCCTTTCGGACCGGCCGGGCAAGCAGGCTCAGAAGCCCCAGTGCACGTCAGCTTCGCCGGCTTTCGCTTCGCGCAGCATCGTGAGGAAGGGGGCGACGCGCTGTGCCAGGCTCGGCGGCACTTCGTGGTGCGCGTGGTCGGCTTCGTCTTCGTGGAAATGGCCGGCGTGCTCGGCGCGTTCCTGCTTCGCCTGTGCAACTGCGCCTTCCAGCTTGGCGATCGCGTGGTCCAGCTCATCGTGCGTAATCACACCGCGCTCGCCCAGCTGCTTGCCGACGAGACCCAGCACATACACGGCGAAATCCTTCAGCACGTCGAGATCCTGTGCCGCCTTGCTCTTGAACGTAATCATGACAATTCCCTTTTCATCTTGTTGTGCCTGCGCGGCGCGGTTGGGGAACGCCGGCAGACCGGCGTCCGGCCTCGCGGACGCGGGCCGCCTGAGCGGCATATTAGCACCTGTTAAAATTCTGCGATCCCTGAAACGCGCGCTTAAAAAGCGCGCCGGCGGGCCGGCGTTTCCGGCCGCCACCAACGAAGCCTTCTACCAGCATGCTGCCAGCACACAAACAGACCCTCGAAGCCCTGCTCGCGGATAGCGTCAAGCAGGTCGCACACGCGCTGAAAGGCGCCGACGCCGCATCCGTCGCCCCCGTCATCACGCTGGAGCGCCCGAAGGTCGCCGCGCACGGCGACGTCGCGTGCAACGTCGCGATGCAGCTCGCGAAGCCGCTCGGCACGAACCCGCGCCAGCTCGCCGAGCAGATCGTCGCCGCCCTCACCGCCCAGCCGGGCGCGCAAGGCCTCGTTGAAGCCGCCGAAATCGCCGGCCCCGGCTTCATCAACCTGCGCCTGTCGGCCACCGCGAAGCAGGCGGTGATCGCCGCCGTGTTCGACCAGGGCCGCGCGTTCGGCACGTCGGATCGCGAGAAAGGCAAACAGGTGCTGCTCGAATTCGTGTCGGCGAACCCGACCGGCCCGCTGCACGTCGGCCACGGCCGCCAGGCCGCGCTCGGCGACGTGCTCGCGAACGTGATCGCGAGCCAGGGCTACGCGGTGCACCGCGAGTTCTACTACAACGACGCAGGCGTGCAGATCGGCAACCTCGCGATCTCGACGCAGGCGCGCGCACGCGGCCTGAAGCCGGGCGACGCGGGCTGGCCGGAAGCCGCGTACAACGGCGAATACATCGCCGACATCGCACGCGACTTCCTGAGCGGCGAAACGGTCGCCGCGTCGGACGGCGAGCCGGTCAAGGGCACGGGCGACGTCGAGGATCTCGACGCGATCCGCAAGTTCGCGGTCACGTACCTGCGTCGCGAGCAGGACATGGATCTTCAGGCGTTCGGCGTGAAGTTCGACCAGTACTACCTCGAGTCGTCGCTGTACAGCGAAGGCCGGGTCGAGAAGACGGTCGACGCGCTGATCAAGGCCGGCATGACCTACGAGCAGGACGGCGCGCTGTGGCTGCGTACGACCGACGAAGGCGACGACAAGGATCGCGTGATGCGCAAGTCGGACGGCACGTACACGTACTTCGTGCCGGACGTCGCGTACCACGTGACGAAGTGGGAGCGCGGCTTCACCAAGGTGATCAACATCCAGGGTTCGGACCACCACGGCACGATCGCGCGCGTGCGCGCCGGCCTGCAGGGCCTGCACATCGGGATCCCGAAGGGCTACCCCGACTACGTGCTGCACAAGATGGTCACCGTGATGCGCGACGGCCAGGAAGTGAAGATCTCGAAGCGCGCGGGCAGCTACGTGACGGTGCGCGACCTGATCGAATGGTCGGGTGGCGCGGCGGCGGGCCAGGAAGCGGCGCCCGACCTGATCGACGAAGCGACCATCACGCGCGGCCGCGATGCGGTGCGGTTCTTCCTGATCTCGCGCAAGGCCGATACCGAGTTCGTGTTCGACATCGACCTCGCGCTGAAACAGAACGACGAAAACCCGGTCTATTACGTCCAGTACGCGCATGCGCGGATCTGCTCGGTGCTCAATGAGCTGAAATCGCGCTACAACGTCGACGTCGCGCAGTTGCCCGGCGCCGACCTGTCGCAACTGACGAGCGCGCAAGCGGCGGCGCTGATGCAGAAGCTGGCCGAGTATCCGGACATGCTCACGCACGCAGCCAACGAGCTGGCACCGCACGCAGTCGCGTTCTACCTGCGCGACCTCGCTGGCGAATTCCACTCGTTCTACAATGCGGAGCGCGTGCTGGTCGACGACGAAGCGCCGCGCAATGCGCGCGCCGCGCTCCTCGCCGCGACCCGGCAGGTGCTCGAGAATGGTCTGGCGGTGCTCGGCGTGTCCGCGCCCGCCAAGATGTAAGGCAGCAAGCGGCCCGAACCGGGCAGCGAATGGCTGCGGCTGGAGCGCCCGCCGTCGGGCGCCCGCCGCAGCCTTTTCACGATTCTTTTTGCAGGTGACTCAAGCAATGGCACAACCACGCCGAACTTCGAAGCAATCGAAACAAGCCGGAGGGACATTTCTTGGAATCGTGCTGGGCCTGATCGTCGGCCTCGCGATCGCCGTGGTGGTGGCGCTCTACATCACGCGTTCCCCGTCGCCGTTCGTGTCGAAGGTCGCGCCGCCGCCGGCCGACAACGGCGCGAGCCAGCCGCAGCAGTTCGATCCGAACCGCGCGCTGCAGGGCAAGACGCCGGGCCAGCCGGTGCCGCAGGCCGCGCAGCCCGCGCCGCCGAACACCGCGCCCGGCCAGGCCGCGAACCAGACCCAGGGCGGCCTGCTGCCCGAACCGCAGATCGTCGAAGTGCCGCCGCAGGCCAACGGGTCGAGCGGTTCGAACAACACCGGCAGCTCGAACAACACGACCGCGTCGAACAATACGTCGTCGGGTAATGGCGTCGCCGTCGCACCGAAGCCGGCCGACACCACGCCGCCGCCGAAGAAGACGCAGCAAGCGCAGCAGCAACAGCAGCAAGGCGGCGAGGACGACCTCGCCCGCTTCGCCGCGCAGAAGCAGGCGCAGCAAGCCGCCGCGCAAAAGCAGCAGCAACAGCAACTGGCCGCGAACACACCGAAGCCGACCTCGTCGGCCACGGCCGCCGCGGCAGCGAAGCCGCCGACCGCGAACGACGCGAATACCGGCTACTTCCTGCAGGTGGGCGCGTACAAGACGGAAGGCGACGCCGAGCAGCAGCGCGCGCGCCTCGGCTTCCAGGGCTTCGAGTCGAAGGTGTCGAAGCGCGATGTCAGCGGCGTGACGTATTTCCGCGTGCGCGTCGGCCCGTTCTCGAAGTTCGAGGATATGAACTCGGCCCGCCAGCGCCTGTCCGATGCAGGTGTCGACACGGCGGTGATCCGTTTCACGAAGCAATAAGCAACCGGCCGAGCCCACTCAGAACCCGTTACGTCCCGTAACCCGAGCAACTGATTCGACGTTCACAACATGAAAAAACTGCTTAGCACGCTCCTTCTGTCCCTGGGCCTGGCCGCGAGCCTCGCGCAGGCTTCGCCCGCCGCGCCGGTCGCCGGCAAGGATTTCGAGGTGATGAAGTCGCCGCAGCCGGTGTCCGCGCCGGCCGGCAAGGTCGAGGTGATCGAGTTCTTCTGGTACGGCTGCCCGCACTGCTACGAATTCGAGCCGACGATCGAAGCCTGGGTGAAGAAGCAAGGCAACAACATCGACTTCAAGCGCGTCCCGGTCGCATTCCGTGACGATTTCGTCCCGCACTCGAAGCTGTTCTACGCCGTGTCCGCGCTCGGCATCTCCGAGAAGGTCACGCCGGCGATCTTCAACGCGATCCACAAGCAGAAGAACTACCTGCTGACGCCGCAGGCGCAGGCCGACTTCCTGGCCACGCAGGGCGTCGACAAGAAGCAGTTCATGGACGCGTACAACTCGTTCAGCGTGCAGGGCGAAGTGAACCAGTCGGCCAAGCTGCTGAAGGACTACGCGATCGACGGCGTGCCGACGGTCGTCGTCCAGGGCAAGTACAAGACGGGCCCCGCTTACGCGAACAGCATCCCGGGCACGGCCCAGGTGCTCGACTTCCTCGTGAAGCAGGTTCAGGACAAGAAGCTCTGATCCCCGCCCGCGCGCCGGCATGACTACTCCGCTGAAGGTCTTCATCACCGGCGCATCGAGCGGCCTCGGCCTCGCGATGGCCGAGGAATACGCCCGCCAGGGCGCCACGCTCGCACTGGTCGCGCGACGCACCGATGCCCTCGATGCGTTCGCGCGGCGCTTCCCGAAGCTGTCCATCTCCGTCTATTCCGCCGACGTGCGCGACGCCGATGCGCTCGCGACGGCCGCCGCGTCGTTCATCGCGACGCACGGCTGCCCCGACGTCGTGATCGCGAACGCAGGCATCAGCCAGGGCGCCGTCACGGGCCAGGGCGATCTCGCGACGTTCCGCGACGTGATGGACATCAACTACTACGGGATGGTCGCGACGTTCGAGCCGTTCGTCGCCCCGATGACGGCCTCGCGCCACGGCACGCTGGTTGGTGTCGCGAGCGTCGCCGGCGTGCGCGGGCTGCCCGGCTCCGGCGCGTACAGCGCGTCGAAATCGGCCGCGATCAAGTATCTCGAAGCGCTGCGCGTCGAGCTGCGGCCGGCCGGCGTCGGCGTCGTGACGATCGCGCCCGGCTACATCCGCACGCCGATGACCGCGCACAACCCGTACCGGATGCCGTTCCTGATGGACGCCGACCGCTTCGCGGCACGTGCGGCCCAGGCGATCGCGCGGCAGCATGCATTCCGCGTGATTCCGTGGCAGATGGGCGTCGTCGCGAAGGTGCTGCACGTGCTGCCGCGCTGGCTGTACGACCGCCTGTTCGAGAAGGCGCCGCGCAAGCCGAAGGCGGGCGCGCACTGACGCATCGACGAGCGCCGGCCCGCGCGAAGCTTCGCGGGCCGCCTCTCCGCCTCTCCGTCTCTCCGTACCAACGCCCAGCCGCTTCGACACTTCGATTCGCGCACCGCCCCCGCTGCACCACTGCCCGGCTTCCCCGGCGCCAGTTCCCCTCCCCGCAGCCGCCCCCACTCCTCCCGCCGCCCCAACACCCGTTCCGTCGCGAACGCAGCCGTTTTTCGGTCAATTCGCCGCGTTCAGGCGCCTTTTTTCACGCGTCGTGCGCTTTGACGGTATGCTATTCGCCAGCCGCGCCGGCCCTGTCCGCTTCCGGGCCGCGCCCGCATCCCGTCACCCAGCAAAAAACACAAGCCACGTGGGAGATCCTATGCAGGTCAAGCTGTTCGCCGCGGCCACGCTCGCCGCCGCTCTCGCCGCCCCCGGCCTCGTCGCCGCCAAGCCGCTCACCGTCTGCACGGAATCGAGCCCGGACGGCTTCGACGTCGTGCAGTACAACTCGCTCGTCACGACCAACGCATCGGCCGACGTGATCTTCAACACGCTCGTGTCGTACGACGAAGCCGCGAAGAAGGTCGTGCCCGCGCTCGCCGACAAATGGGATGCGAGCGCCGACGGCCTCACGTACACGTTCCACCTGCGCCCGAACGTCGCGTTCCAGACCACCGACACCTTCAAGCCGACCCGCACGCTCGACGCGGACGACGTCGTGTTCACGTTCTCGCGGATGCTCGACGATTCGAATCCGTGGCACAAGGTGGCCGGCGCGAGCGGCTTCCCGCACGCGCAGTCGATGGGCCTCGTGAAGCTCGTGAAGTCGGTCACGAAGGTCGACGACAACACGGTGAAGTTCGTGCTGAACGAGCCGAACGCGACCTTCGTGCCGATCCTGACGATGGGCTTCGCGTCGATCTATTCGGCCGAATACGCGGACCAGCTGCTGAAGGCCGGCAAGCAGGCCGACCTGAACGCGAAGCCGGTCGGCACCGGCCCGTTCGTGCTGAAGAGCTACACGAAGGACGCGCTGATCCGCTACGACGTGAACCCGACCTACTGGGGCGCGAAGCCGAAGGTCGACCGGCTGATCTACGCGATCACGCCCGATCCGTCGGTGCGGCTGCAGAAGGTGAAGGCCGGCGAATGCCAGATCGCGCTGTCGCCGAAGCCGCAGGACGTGCTCGCCGCGAAGGGTGAAAGTGCGCTGAAGGTCGTGCAGACGCCCGCGTTCATGACCGCGTTCGTCGCGCTGAACACGCAGAAGAAGCCGCTCGACAACGACAAGGTGCGCGAAGCACTGAACCTCGCGTTCGACCGCGCGACCTACCTGAAGGTCGTGTTCGACAACACCGCGACGGCCGCGAACAACCCGTATCCGCCGAACACGTGGAGCTACGCGAAGGACGTCGCGCCGTATGCGTACGACCCGGCGAAGGCGAAGCAACTGCTCGCGCAGGCCGGTTTCCCGAACGGCTTCTCGACGACGATCTGGACGCGCCCGACCGGCAGCGTGCTGAACCCGAACCCGAAGGTCGGTGCGGAGCTGCTGCAGGCCGACCTCGCGAAGATCGGCGTGAAGGCCGAAGTCAAGGTGATCGAATGGGGCGAGCTGATCAAGCAGGCGAAGCTCGGCCAGCACGACATGCTGTTCATGGGCTGGGCTGGCGACAACGGTGATCCGGACAACTACCTGTCGCCGCTGTTCAGTTGCAATGCGGTGAAGTCGGGCATCAACTTCGCGCGCTTCTGCGACACGCAGCTCGACAAGCTGATCGCCGACGGCAAGTCGACCGCCGACCAGGCCAAGCGTGCGAAGCTGTATGAAGCCGCGCAGAAGATCATCCACGACCAGGCGCTGTGGATTCCGCTCGGCTACCCGACCGCGGCCGCGCTCACGCGCACGAACGTGAGCGGCTACCACGTGAGCCCGTTCGGGCGGCAGAACTTCACGTCCGTCGCCGTGCAGTAACGCGACCCTCGCGCGTGGCGCGCAAGCGACGGTGCGTCGGGCCGTCGCTTGCGGCCCGCGCGCCGCGCTTGCTACACTGCGCGCTCATTCCTCATACCGGACGCCAGCCAAAGTGAACAACTAAGCCTTCCCAAAATGTTTTCGCCGCCGTGCCACGCACGCCGCGCGCGAAGGTCTTCACGCATTTTCGGAGGTGCTTATGGCTGCTGCCACGCCCACCGGCGCGCTCGTCGCGCTTCATCACGTTTCCTTCCGCTTCGACGACGGCGTCACGCTGTTCGATTCGCTCGACCTTTCCATCGACCGCACGCCGACCGGCATCGTCGGCCGCAACGGCATCGGCAAGAGCCAGCTCGCGCAATTGATCGCGGGCCGCTGCGCGCCAAGCGCGGGGACCATCGACCGGCACACGTCAATCGTCTACGTCGCGCAGCAGCACACCAACGACGACGCGTCGGCCGGCCCGCGAACCGTCGCGCAGATTGCCGCGCTCGATGCGCCGCTCGGCGCGCTCGCGCGTCTGGCCGACGGCCGCGCGGAACCGCACGACTTCGACCTGATCGGCGATCGATGGGATCTCGTGGAACGGTTGCGCACTGCGCTCGACGCGGCCGGCCTGCGCGACTTGCAACCCGACACGCCCGCGCAGGCACTGAGCGGCGG
>NZ_JAAGPG010000229.1:0-12661 GCF_017104665.1 Burkholderia sp. Se-20378
TATCGGCCGCGCAGGCCCGCCAGCGACGCGCAGCCGCTCGTCGCCACGCCGCGCGACGACAATCACCGTGCCACGGCCCCCGCGAAGGCGGCGGACGCCGGCACTGCTCATTAACGGAGAAAGGCATGCAATTCGACAAGCGCGCCTGGCTCGACAAGATCAAGCAGATGTTCGCGGGCTTCGACCGCCCGCTCGCCCTCATCGTGTTCCTGCTGCTGTGCGTCGGCATCGTCACGCTGTACAGCGCGGCGATCGACATGCCGGGTCGCGTCGAGGACCAGTTGCGCAACATCCTGCTGACGTTCGTGCTGATGTGGGTGATCGCCAACATCCCGCCCACGACGCTGATGCGCTTCGCAGTCCCGCTCTACACGTTCGGGGTCGCGCTATTGGTCGCGGTCGCGCTGTTCGGGATGACCAAGAAGGGCGCGAAGCGCTGGCTGAACGTCGGCGTCGTGATCCAGCCGTCGGAAATCCTCAAGATCGCGACACCGCTGATGCTCGCGTGGTACTACCAGCGCCGCGAAGGCGGGCTGCGCTGGTACGACTTCATCGCCGCGTTCGGGATCCTGCTGGTACCGGTCGGACTGATCGCGAAGCAGCCCGACCTCGGCACGGGCCTGCTCGTGTTCGCGGCCGGCTTCTTCGTGATCTACCTCGCCGGCCTGTCGTTCAAGCTGATCGTGCCGGTGCTCGTCGCGGGCGTGATCGCGGTCGGCTCGATCGCCGTGTTCGAAGAACGCATCTGCCAGCCCGAAGTGCAGTGGCCGCTGATGCACGATTACCAGAAGCACCGCGTGTGTACGCTGCTCGACCCGACTTCCGACCCGCTCGGCAAGGGCTTCCACACGATCCAGGCCGTGATCGCGATCGGCTCGGGCGGCGTGCTCGGCAAAGGCTATCTGAAAGGCACACAGGCACACCTCGAATTCATTCCGGAGAAGCACACCGACTTCATCTTCGCGGTGTTCTCCGAGGAATGGGGGCTCGCCGGCGGGCTCGTGCTGCTGACGCTGTACATGGCGCTGATCGCGCGCGGGCTCTATATCGCCGCGCAAGGCGCGACGCTGTTCGGCCGCCTGCTCGCGGGCTCGCTCACGCTCGCGTTCTTCGTCTATGCGTTCGTCAACATCGGGATGGTGAGCGGCGTGCTGCCGGTCGTCGGCGTGCCGCTGCCGTTCATGAGTTATGGCGGCACCGCGCTCACGACGCTCGGCATCGCGATCGGGATGATCATGAGCGTCGGGCGGCAGCGGCGGTTGATGAAGAGTTGACCGCGCGGCACGCACCGCACCAGGAAAAACGGCGCCTCGGCGCCGTTTTTTTCGACCGCGCAAAGCGATCGCGGCCGCACTTCGCAGCACCGCCCCTGCTCAAGGCGGCGGTGCGTGCGCCCCGCCCGGCTCCGCGCCGGCACCCGATGCCGGCCCCTGCGCCTTCAGCCGCGCGCTCAGCTCCTTGAATTTCAGCCCGGCCGTCTCGTCACCCTGCGCGGCCGCCGCCGCGTAATACGCCCGCGCGATGTTGAGGTTCTGCGCGACGCCGTCGCCGCCGCGCTCGTAGAACGATGCGGTCACGTACTGCGCGGTCGGCTCGCCCGCGTCGGCCGCCTGCTTGTACCACGTGAACGCCTGCTTGTTGTCGCGCGGCGTGCCGCGCCCGTCGAGGAACTGGTTCGCGAGCGACAACTCGGCCTGCACGTGCCCCTGCTTCGCCGCCCGCAGGAACCAGCGGTGCGCTTCGGCCGGATCGCGCGCGACGAACTCGCCGTCGTCGAACATCCGGCCGTACACGTACTGCGCATGCGACATGTTCGCGTCGGCCGCGCGCTTCAGCCAGCGCAGCCCTTCGTCGACGTTCGCAGTCACGCCTTCGCCCGTCAGCAGCATCATCGCGTAGTTGAATTGTGCGAGACGGTCGCCGCGCTCGGCCGCGTCGTGGAACTGCACCAGCGCCGCACGATAGTCGCCGGCGTTGTAGTCGGCGACCGCCGATTGCGTCTCGTGCGACGGATCGGGCTTCGCTTGCGGTGCGCCCTGCGCGGCGGCCGCGATCCACACGACCCACAGGCCGAGCATCGCGCCGACCTGCCCGCGCCGCCCGATCACACGCTGCGCGCGCCCACCGCACGCGCCATCGCCACCGTTCATGACCGTACCTCCTGCAGCGCCTGCCGCGTGGCGCGCAACAGCCAGCTGACGTCGGCCGACAGCGTGATCATCCGGTAGCCGGCCTCGCGATACTGGCGTGCGGCCGCCGTATCGCCCGCGAAGATGCCGACTGCGACACCGGCTTGCCTGCCGGCCGCGAGCACGCGCGCCATCGCGATTTCGACGTCCGGGTGACGGATGTCGCCAAGGTGCCCGAGGCTCGCCGCGAGGTCGGCCGGACCGACGAACAGGCAGTCGACGCCGGGTAGCGCCGCAATCCGCTCGACTTCGTCGACGCCGCGCGCCGATTCGATCTGCACGATCACGGCGACCTGCGCATTCGCCGTCTGCACGTAATCGCGGCGCATGCCGAACGCCGCCGCACGCACCATGCCCGCGACGCCGCGCAGCCCGTCCGGCGAATCGGGCGACGGATAGCGCGTGAGCCGCACCGCATGCGCGGCATCGTCCGGTGTCTCGATATTGGGAAACATCAACGTGCGTGCGCCCGCATCGAGCGCGCGCTTCACGAGCCACGGCTCGCGTGCCGGCACGCGTACGACGGGCTCGCTCGGCAGATGGGCGGCGGCAATCGCGCGCAACTGCGATGCAACATCGCGGCTGTCGTTCGGCGCGTGCTCCATGTCGATGCAGAGCCAGTCGTAGCCGGCATGCGCGAGCGCTTCCGCGGCCGAGTCGCTGCCGAGCGACAGCCACAGACCGTACAGCGGCTCGTCGCCGTCGCGCAGGCGTTGTTTGAGGGAATTGGTGAGCGTGCTCATCGATACGGCCTCCTGGACGGAACGGCAATCGAACGGGACAAGCAACGGGCAAAGCGGAGCGCGACACGCCGGGCAGCGAAGCACGGCGGCCCCAGGACCGGGCCCTGGAACGTTAGTCGGCCGTGGACAGCCGATCTGACAGCGCCGGCCGCACGATCGCGCACGGCGGCGTTTTTCGGCGCCACGCAACGATCATAGCGCGGCGTCAAGCGGAATGTGGGAACGGACGGGGAGCGAGGCGGGACGAGGCCGCGGGGTGCGGCGTCAGGCAGCCCGCGCCGGCTGGCGGGGCTGCCGGGAAGGCGGGATCAGCGGCCGGGCTGGCGCTCGACGTCGGCCCAGCAGTTCGGCGTTTCGTACAGGCGCACACGCTCGAGCCGCAGGTTCACGCCGTAGTGCGCGTCGTACACGTTCGCGAGGATGTCGAACGCGATCGCCGCGAGGTTCTCGACGGTCGGAATCCGGTCGATCACGACCGTCTTGTGGTCGGCCATCTGCTCGAGGAACGAACGCACGACGTCGTCGCGCGCATAGACCAGGAACGCGTGGTCCCACTTGCCGACCAGGTGCTCCATCGCGAGCGCCTTCACGTCGGCGAAATCCATCACCATGCCGCGGTCGGGCGCCCCCTCGGTATCGACGAGATCGCCGCGCAGCGTGACTTCGAGCACGTAGCGATGGCCATGCAGGTTCCGGCACTGGCTGCGGTGATCGGGAATGCGGTGGCCCGCGTCGAATTCGAGTTTTCGGGTAATCAGCACGATGTCAAAAGCCGGGGCTCAGGGAATGTTCAGATATTTGTGGGTCTGCATCGACAGCCGCCACTGCGGATGACGCTTGCACCAGTCGATCGCGAGCTTCGTATTGAGGTCACGCGACGGGCCGTCCATCGGCTGGACGAGGTAATACTCGAAGTCGAGCTTCGCGTAGTCGGCCAGCCGCTGGTTGTCCTGCGGTATCACGACCTTCAGCTCGTTGCCCTTCGTGACGACGAGTGGCGCGTCGGCCTTCGGGCTCACGCAGATCCAGTCGATCGATTCGAGCACCGGCAGCGAGCCGTTGGTCTCGATCGCGATCTCGAAGCCGGCCGCGTGCAGCGCATCGACGAGCGGCTGGTCGAGCTGCAGCATCGGCTCGCCGCCCGTGCAGACGACGAAGCGGTGCGCCTCGCCCTCCGGCCACAAGCCGGCGATCGTCGCGACGAGCGCTTCGGCGTCCTTGAACTTGCCGCCGTTCTCGCCGTCGGTGCCGACGAAGTCGGTATCGCAGAAGCGGCACACGGCCTCCGCACGATCCTCTTCGCGGCCCGACCACAGGTTGCAGCCGGCGAACCGGCAGAACACGGCCGGCCGGCCCGCGTTCGCGCCCTCGCCCTGCAACGTGTAGAAAATTTCCTTGACCGCGTAAGTCATCGTCCTTCGTCCGGCTCGCGCCGCTCGTTGTCGATCAGAATCCGTTAATCACCAGGCGCTGCCGTTGCTGCTGCATCACAGCGGCGCTTCGGTCACCCGCTCGCCCTTCAGGTAGGCCTCGTAGCCGCGCTTGCGCAGCTTGCAGGCCGGGCATTCGCCGCAGCCGAAGCCCCAGTCGTGCAGTTCCGCGCGCTCGCCCACGTAGCACGTGTGCGTCTCGACGCGGATCAGTTCGACGAGCGCTTCGCCGCCGAGCTGCTCGGCGAGCTGCCAGGTTTGCGCCTTGTCGAGCCACATCAGCGGCGTCTCGAGCACGACACGCGTGTCCATCCCGAGGTTCAGCGCAACCTGCAGCGCCTTCATCGTGTCGTCGCGGCAGTCGGGATAGCCCGAGAAATCCGTCTCGCACATCCCGCCGACCAGCACGCGCAGCCCGCGGCGATAGGCGATCGCCGCGGCGATCGTCATGAACATCAGGTTGCGGCCCGGCACGAACGTGTTCGGCAGGCCGTTCGCCGCCGTCTCGATCTCGATCGTGCGCGTCATCGCGGTATCGCTGATCGCGCCGAGCACCGACAGGTCGATCATGTGATCGTCGCCGAGCCGGTCCGACCAGGCGGGAAAGTCACGCTTCAGCGCTTCGCGCACGCCTTCGCGACATTCGAGCTCGACGCGGTGGCGCTGGCCGTAATCGAAGCCGAGCGTCTCGACCGTCTGATAGCGTTCGAGGGCCCATGCCACGCACGTGGCCGAGTCCTGCCCGCCGGAAAACAACACGAGCGCGCCGTCTTTAGCGTCTGTCCGAATCACCGTGATACTCCGTGAATGTGTAGGCTCGCGTCGCGCTGCGCCCCGGGGCCGGCTGCCGCCGGGCGGCCCGACGCGTGCCGGCCTGGGCCGGCTCGACCAGTATAGGCAGCGCAATCGGCCGCGAACGCGGCGGAGCGCTTATACCGCCCATCGCGCGGCATCGTTGCCGCGCGCCACGGCGGCGCCACGCTGGCAGCCTGCCGTGCGCATGAAGCGATGCGCTAAGTTATTGAGCGGACAGGGATTTTATCATGCCCTCACGAACACTGCCGGGCACACCATCCCACGCCACACATCACGCAAACCTCACCACAAACGAAAAACCCCAAGAACCTTCCGATTCTTGGGGTTTTAATTCTGGTGGCCTGGGTCGGAATCGAACCAACGACACGCGGATTTTCAATCCGCTGCTCTACCAACTGAGCTACCGGGCCAACGAAGAAGAGAAAGTATATCCACCCTTCGTTACTTGATCAAGTACTTTAACGAAATATTTTATACGGCGCCTTCGGGCGGCTTCTTGCCGAGCTCGACACCGAGTTGCTTGAGCTTGCGATACAGGTGCGTGCGCTCGAGGCCCGTCTTCTCCGCGACGCGCGTCATGCTGCCGTTTTCGCGCGCGAGGTGATATTCGAAGTACGCACGCTCGAACGCATCGCGCGCTTCACGCAACGGGATGTCGAACGGGATCGCAGCCGTCTGGCCCGCGAGGCCGAGTGCCGAAGCCATGTCGTCGCCGAGCGTCGGCAGCGCAGCCGCGGACGCAACCGCCGCGGGCCCCGCTGCCTGCCCTGCACCAGCCTTCGCCGCGGCATTCGCGGACACCGGCGCCGCACCGCGTGCGAGACCGTGCTCGACGGACTTCAGCAGCTTCTGCAGTGCGATCGGCTTCTCGAGGAAATCGAGCGCGCCGATCTTCGTCGCCTCGACGGCCGTATCGATCGTCGCGTGCCCGGACATCATGATCACGGGCATCGTCAGCAGCCCCTGCGCTGCCCACTCCTTGAGCAACGTCACGCCGTCGGTATCGGGCATCCAGATATCGAGCAGCACGAGATCGGGCGCCTGATTCAACCGGTATTCCCGCGCGGCCTGCGCGTTCTCCGCCGCCTCGACGACATGTCCTTCATCGCTGAGGATCTCCGAGAGCAATTCCCGGATGCCCATTTCATCATCTACCACCAGGATGGTTGCCATTTACGCTGCCTTTGTCTGCTCACTTGCTTTTGTCTTGGCGGGGGCCGCCCCGTCCTGCACGCCCGATTCGGCGCCTGGCGCATCGCTCGCCATCTGCAGGAACAGGATCGACACCTGCGCACCCTCGACGGTCTCGCCGTGCATGCGATTGCGCAGATCGATCCGCGCACCGTGCTCATCGACGATTTTCTTGACCGTGGCCAACCCCAGACCCGTGCCCTTCGCCTTCGTCGTCACATAAGGCTCGAACGCGCGGGTCAGGATGCGCGCCGGAAAACCGGGCCCGTTGTCGGACACGGTAAGACGTACCGCGACGCGCGTTTTGCCCTCGGCGTCGGGATCGCCATATTCTACTGTCTTGGTTTCGATCAACACACGCGGATGCGACGTCTCCGCGACCGAATCCTGCGCATTCTGCAGCAGGTTGTGAATCACCTGGCGCAGTTGCGTCGCGTCACCGCGTATCACCGGCAGCGCCGGCGCGAGCTCGGCGACGATCGCGCTCTTGCCTTCGCCCACACCGTACAGCCCGAGCACCTCGCTCGCCAGTTCGTTCAACTGCAGATTCGAGAGCACCGCCGGCGGCGTACGCGCGTATTCGCGGAAATCGTCGACCATCCGCTTCATCGCGGCCACCTGGTTGACGATCATCGTCGCGCCGCGCTTGAGCACATCGGCGTCGGGCGGTGCGAGCTTGTCGGACAGCTTCATCTGCAACCGCTCCGCCGACAGCTGAATCGGCGTCAGCGGATTCTTGATCTCATGCGCGAGCCGGCGCGCGACCTCGCCCCACGCGACCGAACGCTGCGCGGAAATCACGTCGGAGATGTCGTCGAACACGACGACGTAACCGGACGTCTGCGGATCGTCGGCCTGCCCCTCGACCGTCGATACGAGGCGCGTGCCGCGCACGAGCAACGTCAGCGGATCGGCTTCGCCCGGCACCTCGATCGCGAACTGCTGCTGCCAGTGGCCGTGATCGCCGCTGCCGCCGTCGGACGCCGCCTCGCGATCGGCGAACGCCTTGCGCACCATCGCGCCGAACCCGGCGGCCACGCCGATCCGGTCGAGCGTCGTGCCGATCAGCGCATTGAACGGCTGCCGGAAGATCCGCTCGGCGCCGCGATTGGCCGTCGTCAGCCGGAACTGGCGGTCGAGCACGAACACGCCGGCCGTCAGGTTCGCGAGGATGCTCTCGAGGTACGTCTTCGAATGCTCGAGCGCGACGCGGTTCTTCTCGACCGCGAGCCGCGCCTCGGACAACTGGCGCGTCATCGCATTGAACGACTGAGTGAGGAAGCCGAGCTCGTCGCGCGTCTTGATCTCGCGCTTCGGCGTGTAGTCGCCTTCCGCGACCTCCTTCGTGCCCTGCGCGAGCAGGAACAGCGGCCGCGCGAGCTGCTGGCCGAGCGCGAGCGCCAGCATCATCGCGATGAAGGTCGCGAGGAACAGTGCGAGCGTCAGCGTGCCGATGTACATCTTGCGCAGCCCCGTGCGGCCGAGCGACTTTTCCTGGTACTCGCGATACGCGCGCTGCACGGCGTCCGCGTTGTGGGCAAGCGTGGGCGGCACCGGCTGCGTGAGCTGCAGGAAGCGTTCCGCCGGCTGCAGCAACGACGTCGATGCGTCGGGAATCGGCCGCACGACGCGCAACCGCAGTGCGCCCTTCGCGCCATGTGCGCGCGGGTCGCCGTCGACTTCACCCTCGATCGCCGCGTACGCGCCGTGTTCGCGCGCCTGGTTCAGCATCAGCGGCGTCGGCAGGTCGTCCGGAATCAGCGCCGCGAAATTGCCCGACGCCTGCGCGACGATGTGCAGGTCGGGCGCCGCCCCCGAGCCGCCACGGCTCGGCTCGACGATCGTCGCGTCCTGCACGCCGAACTGGTCGCGCAGCCGCAGCAGCGTGAGCGTCGTGCCGTTCGTGTTCGCATCGACGCTCGCGAGCTGGTCGGACATCAGCCGCGCCTTCGTCTGCAGATCGGACAGCGAAGCATCGAGCATCCCGCGGCCGAGGTTCAGGCCGGCCGTCAGCGCCGTCTCGACGTTCACGTCGAACCACGACTCGATGCTGCGCGACACGAACTGGTACGACACGATGTAGATGATCCCGCCCGGCACCACGCCGACGAGCGCGAAGAACACCGCGAGCTTCGCGAGCAGCCGCGTGCCGAACTTGCCCTTCCTCAGGCGCACGACGATCATCCCGATCAGCCCGAGCACCACGAGCAGGAACACGAGCGCGACGACGATGTTCGTCGCGTACAGCCACGAGTAGTAGCGATCGAAGAATTCGGTATTCGCGCTCGCGGCCGCGAGCAGCACGAGCAGCAGCAGCGCGGTGAGCGCGACGGTCGAGACGATCACGCGAACGAGGAGGCTCTTCCCGCTGGCCGCGCGGCGCACTTTATTTAGCACGTTCGGTCACCGTGAAGTTGAAGCGCTTCCAGTCCGACCCGAGCGTCCAGTCGCGGTTGTTCACGGCGTCGACCTGGAACGGCTTCGGCATCAGCGCCGTATCGAGCTGCATCCGCACCGACGCCGTGTAGGTTTCACCGGAGCGCACCTGGTTGCGGTCGATCACGTGCCACGACGTGATGTGCCTGATGACGGCGAGCGCGTCCTTCAGCGACGGGAAACCGAGCTGCAGGCCGCCCGTCGACACGCGATACTCGCGCGTGAGCGGCTGGAACGACAGGCGAATCGTCTGCGTCACCGCCACCGGCTGCTCGTCGAACCAGTACCAGCGCGCACGGCTCAACTCGAAGTCGGTCGTGAAGTAAAGCGGAATGCCTTTGTTGACGGCATCCTCGAGGCTCGGGTTCAGTTCGAAATCGAAGCGGGCATCGAGCGCCCAGCCGCTTCCGTCGGACTGGAGCGACGCGCGCTGCACGGCGACCGACTGGGCATGCGCCGGCCGGACGACCGCCAGACACAGCGTCAACGCGACCATCAGGACGGCCGCGAGCCGAAGTGGAAAAAGGTGTTTGATCGTCACCGTTTCTGAAACCGCGCGTAGAAAAATCCGTCGTGATCGGTGTTCTGGTCGAGTGCGCCGGCGGCCGCCCCTCCCTGCACTCCGCCCGGCAGCAGCTGGCCGGGGGCGTCCAATCGTACCGCATCTTCACAGGCCGCTTCAAACCAGCGGGCCTGCAATTCGCCTTCTTCGGGAAAGACCGAACAGGTCACGTAAAGCAGTTCGCCGCCCGGCTTCACGAGCGGCCACAACGCCGACAGGATGCGGCGCTGTTCCGTGACGAGCGCCGGGATGTCGGCCTCGCGGCGCAGCCAGCGAATGTCGGGATGCCGACGCACGATGCCGGACGCCGAGCACGGCACATCGGCGAGGATGCGGTCGAACGGGCGCCCGTCGTACCACGCGTCGGGTGCACCCGCATCGCCGACACGCACGTCGGCTTCGAGCGACAGTCGCACGAGGTTCTCGCCGATCCGCGCCGCGCGCGCGGCGTCGCTTTCCAGCGCAACGACTTCCGCATCGGCCAGTTCGAGAATGTGGCCGGTCTTGCCGCCGGGCGCCGCGCATGCGTCGAGCACACGCATGCCGTCGCGCGCACCGAGCCATTCGGCTGCGAGCTGCGCGCCGGCGTCCTGCACCGATACGACGCCGTCGGCAAACCCGGGAATACGATCGACCGGTAGCGCCGACGCAAGCCGCACTGCATGCCGGCCGATCGCGGTCGCTTCGATCCCGTTCGCGCGCAGCGTATCGAGATACGCGTCGACGCTCGCACGGCGCGCGTTCACGCGCAGCGTCAGCGGCCCCTGTCGCTCGCCGGCCGCGAGGATCGCCTGCCATGCGTCGGGCCATGCGCGCTTCACCGAATCGACCCACCACGCACGGTAGTTCCAGCGGGCGACGATATCGTCCTGCAGCGCCGCGACGAGCGCATCGCGCTCGCGCAGGAAACGGCGCAGCACCGCGTTGACCATCCCCTTCGCGAACGCGCATTCGCGGCGTGCGCCGATCACGGTCACGGCCTGGTCGACCACCGTAAACGCCGGATACGCGGCCTCGTCCGGCGGGTCGAGCAGCAGCGCGAACGCACCGGCGAGCACCGCGTGCACGTGTGCGGGCGGCGCCTTGCTGATGAACCGGCCGATCAGCCAGTCCGCACTGCCGAGGCGACGCATCGTCCGGTATGCGACGTCCTGCGTTGCCCCACGCGCGAGTGCCTGCGCACCGGACGGCATCTGCGCGAATACCGCCGAGAGTGCCGCCGGCAGCGCAGTGCCGCGCCGCACCGCATCGACCGCCTGCGCGGCCGCATCGAGGGCGAAGCCGAGCGAATCGGGCGCGAGATGCAGCGGGGACAGGCGCGCCGGGCGGCCGGAAGAAGACGGAGCGGTAGAACGGGTTCGTGTCATCGGAGCAAATTCGGCAAACAAGCGCGGCAAGCGGGTACAGCAAACAAATGCGGCAAACGGCGGAACCGCGGCACCCGCAGGCCCTGCGATCCCAAACCGGGCATTGTAGCGTGCGACGCTGCTGGCCCTTTGGCCCCTTTACGGCGCGCACAAATGAAACACCCCGCAGCGCGAAGCGTGCGGGGTGATGTGGCGGCCCCCGCGCGGCAACTGCCGCACGGTGTGCCGTGGCTTAGTCGAAGCGGCCGGTACGCGCCATCTCCATCAGGCGCGCGATGCGCTCCTCGGTGGCCGGGTGCGTCGAGAACAGATTCTGCAGGCCGCCGCCGTGCAGCGGGTTCATGATCATCATCTGCGCGGTGGCCGGATGCTGCTCGGCTGCCTGGAACGGGATGCCCGCCGCATAGCGATGGATCTTGTCGAGCGCGGTCGCGAGCGACTGCGGATCGCCGGAAATCTGCGCGCCGCCACGATCGGCCTCGAACTCGCGTGCCCGCGAAATCGCCATCTGGATCAGCGCGCCGGCGATCGGCGCAAGCAGCGCGACCGCGATACCCGCGATCGGGTTGGCCGGCCGGCCATTCTCGTCGCGCCCGCCGAAGAACATCGCGAAGTTTGCGATTGCCGAGATCGCGCCCGCCATCGTCGCGGTGATCGTCGAGATCAGGATGTCGCGGTGCTTCACGTGGGCGAGCTCGTGCGCCATCACGCCGCGCATCTCGCGCTCCGACAGCACGCGCAGGATGCCCGTCGTCGCGGCGACTGCCGCGTGCTCAGGGTTGCGGCCCGTCGCAAATGCGTTCGGCGCATCCTCGTTGATCAGGTAGACGCGCGGCATCGGCAGGTTCGCGCGCGTGGCCAGCTCGCGCACCATCCGGTAGAACTGCGGCGCCGTGTTCTCATCGACTTCCTGCGCGTTGTACATGCGCAGCACCATCTTGTCCGAGAACCAGTAAGAGAAGAAATTCATGCCGAGCGCGAACAGCAGCGCGATCGCCATGCCCCGCGAGCCGCCGATCATCCCGCCGATCACGATGAACAGGGCCGTGATCGCGGCCATCAGCATCGCCGTTTTGACCCAATTGAACATACCCACTCCTTATCCGTCAGGGGACCCGCCGCGCATCAAAGGGCGCGGCGGAAAATTGTAAGCGATTTGTTAGATAAGGGCTTGCCGGAAAAATTCAATCTCAGCGTTGCGAGGTTGCAAGACGAAGGCCGAGGCCGACGAAAGCACTGCCGACCGTGCGGTCGAGCCACTTCTTGACGCCCGGCTTGCCCGAGAAGCGCTCCGTGACACTGCCCGCGACCCACGCGACGAGACTGGTCCACACCGTGCTCATCGCCACGAACACGCCACCGAGGGTCAGGAACGCCAATGCCTTGTGCGGGCTGTCGGCGGACACGAACTGCGGGAAGAACGACACGAAGAACAGCACGACCTTCGGGTTCAGCACGTTGGTCCAGAAGCCCTGCATGAACAGCTGGCGCAGCGGCTTCGCAACCTGGGCGGCCGCCTTGCCCGACGGCTCGGCCGCCTGCTTCGCGAAGATCATCCGCACGCCGAGGTAGATCAGGTAGGCGGCGCCGATCAGCTTGATCACCGTGAATGCGGCAGCCGACGCCGCGAGCAGCGCGGTCAGGCCGAATGCGCAGGCGAGCGCATGAACGCAACAGCCGGCCGAAATGCCGAACGCCGACATCAGCCCCGCGCCGCGGCCCTGCGCGACGCTGCGGCCGACGATATAGGCCGTATCGGGGCCGGGCGTGACATTCAGCAGGAAGACTGCCAGCACGAAGAAGCCGAAATGGGTGATGCCGAACATGAGAACCTCGAAACCGGAGAGCGCAGGGAAATTCTACGCGCGCCTGCCGCACCGCGCGACTCGGCCGTCCGGCCGATTGCGCCCGCCCGGCAGGCCGTGTC
>NZ_JAAGPG010000230.1:0-12925 GCF_017104665.1 Burkholderia sp. Se-20378
CGCAGATCGCCGCATACGCGTCGGCCGCGACGGGCCCGCTCGGGTTCGCGGCCGCCGATACGGGCGTCACGATCTCGGCGCCTTCACGCTCGGCGGCGTCGAGGAACGCGGCCATCGCGGTGCGCATGCCGCGATTCGCGCGACAGGCGTCGTCGCCCCAGTCGGGGCCGTTGCGGCCGAACGCGGCAAGCGGCGTCGGCACCGGCGAGAACGTGTTGGTCTCGTGGTTCATCCGCGCGATCAGGATCTTCATCGCACGCGGCCCTCCGTGCGCGCCGCCGCGCCGCGCATGCCTTCGGTCGTCTCCATCATTTGCATCGTCGAATTCCTCCCGATCGATCCATCGATCCATCGAAGAAAAGGGGCGCGGCGCCCCGCAAGACGCCGCCGCCCGGTCAGCGCATGTGCGCGTCGCTCAAGCGTACCCTGTCGTGCCCTTCGTCTCCAGATACTCGACGAGGCCGAACTCCGCATACTCGCGGCCATTGCCCGAGCGCTTGTAGCCGCCGAACGGCGCGGCCGGATTCCATGCCGGGTAGTTGATGTGGACGTTACCCACCCGCAACCTTGCCGCCACCCGGCGCGCCCGCTCGGGATCCTTCGTCTGCACGTAGGCCGCGAGCCCGTAGACCGAATCGTTCGCGAGCGCGACGGCCTCGTCCTCGGTGCGGTAGATCATGATCGCCAGCACCGGCCCGAAGATCTCCTCGCGCGCGATCGTCATGTCCGGCGTGACGTTCGAGAATACCGTCGGCCTCACGTAGAACCCGTCGCCGAGCCCGTCCGGCCGCCCCGGCCCGCCGGCGACGAGCGTGGCGCCTTCTTCGATCCCGAGCCGGATGAAGTGCTGGATACGGTCGAACTGCGTGCGGCTGACCACCGGCCCGATGCCGGTTTCCGTCGAACGCGGATCGCCGACGACCGTGCGTTCCGCCTCCCGCCGCGCGGCCTGCTCGGCCAGCGCGAGATGGTCGACATGCACGAGCATGCGCGTCGGCGCATTGCACGACTGGCCGCTGTTGCTGAAACAGCTGCGCACGCCGCGCGTGACCGCATCCTCGATATCGGCATCGGGCAGGATCAGGTTCGGGCTCTTGCTGCCGAGTTCCTGGTGCACGCGCTTCACGGTATCGGCGGCCGCCTTCGCGACCTCGACGCCTGCGCGCGTGGAACCTGTGAACGACACCATGTCGACATCCGGATGCCGCGACAGCGCGTCGCCCACCTCGTGCCCGTAGCCGTGCACGAGGTTGAACACGCCGGCCGGTACGCCGGCCTCATCCAGGATCTCCGCGAACAGGATCGCGCTGAACGGCGCGATCTCGCTCGGCTTGAGCACCATCGTGCAGCCGGCGGCGAGCGCCGGCGCGACCTTGCACACGATCTGGTTGATCGGCCAGTTCCACGGCGTGATCAGCGCGCACACGCCGATCGGCTCGTGCGACACCAGCAGCGAATCGGTCTGCGTGCTGAAGCGGAACGACTGCAGCGCGCGGATCGTCTGCTCGAGGTGCGCGGTGCCGACCGCGGCCTGCGCCGCGCGCGCGAAGGCGATCGGCGCGCCCATCTCCTGGCTGATCGTCTGCGCGACCTCCTCGTAGCGGCGCTGGTAGATCTCGAGCACGCGCCGCAGCAGCGCGACGCGCTCGTCCACCGGCCAGCGCGAGTACGTATCGAAGGCCTGCTTCGCCGCGCCGACCGCGCGATCGACGTCGGCCGCGCTGCCGATCCTGAGCTGCGCGTACGGCCGCGCCGTGCTCGGGTCGATCACGTCGATCGACTGCGCATCGGCCGGATCGAGCCACTGGCCGTCGATATAGGACTGTTGTGAGGTTCGCATCGAATGCTCCTGAAATGAAGGACGTCGCGCTCAGCGCGTCGCGCGTGCATAGGTGTCGACGAGGATGTCGCGGATCTTCGCGACGAACCACACGATCTCGTCGCGCGACATCGCGAGCGGCGGCGAGAACTGCACGATCGGCGTGCCTTCGTGATCGACGCCCGCGCGGCACAGCAGCCCTGCGTCGAAGATCGCGGGTGCGAGCAGCGTCGACACGAACGCCTGCGCGCTGATGCCGGCCGCCCAGCGGCGCGCGGCCTTGTCGGTCACGAGTTCGAGCGAGTAGTGGTAACCGTCGCCGCGCACGTCGCCGACGCACGGCAGTTCCAGCAGGCCGTCGAGCGTCTGGCGGAACACGGCCTCATTGCTGCGGACGTTCTCGAGCACGCCTTCGCGCTCCATGATCGCGAGGTTCGCAAGCGCGGCCGTGCACGCGACCGGGTGGCCGCCGTAGGTCGCGCCGTGCAGGAACATCTGCTGCGGGCCATTGAGCACCGTGTCGACGACCGTGTCGCTCGCGATCACGCCACCGAGCGGCACATAGCCCGATGCGATGCCCTTCGCGAACGTGATGATGTCCGGCTTCAGCCCGTAGCGCGCGGAGCCGAAATATTCGCCGAGCCGGCCGAACCCGCAGATCACTTCGTCGGCGACGAGCAGCACGCCGTGCCGGTCGCAGATGTCGCGCAGCCCGGCCGCATAGCCGGCCGGCGGCGTCAGGCTGCCGCCCGCGTTCTGCAGCGGCTCGACCACGATCGCGGCGACGGTATCCGGCCCCTCCTGCACGATCAGCGATTCGATCTCGTCGAGCAGATGGCGCGTGAACTGGGCTTCCGTCTCGCCCACCGGGCGGCCGTAGCGCTTCGTGTTGCCCACATGCCGCACGCCCGACATCAGCGGCTCGAAATGCTTGCGGAAGTTCGTCATCCCGTTCAGCGCGAGCGCGCCGAACGACGTGCCGTGATACGCGACGCGCCGCGCGATGAACTTGCGCCGCTGCGGCTCACCGCGCGACTGGTGATACTGGCGCACCAGCTTGATCGCCGATTCGTTCGATTCCGACCCGCTCGACGTGAAGAACACGCGGTTCAGGCCTTCCGGCGCGAGCGCCGCGAGCTTGTGCGCGAGCCGGATCGCCGGCTCGTGGCCGACACCCCAGTTGGTCGCGAACGGCAGCCGCACCATCTGCTCGCGGATCGCGTCGCCGATTTCCGCGCCGTGGCTGTAGCCGACCTGCACGCAGTACAGCCCGGCCAGCCCGTCGAAGTAGCGCTTGCCGTTGCGGTCGACGAGCCAGCAGCCCTCGCCGCGGTCGAACACGGTCAGCGCGTGGTCGCGATACGCATCCGCGTGCGTGAAATGCATCAGCAGGTGGCGTTTGCCGATGGCCTGCAGGTCCGCATCGAGATTGACGTCAACAGCGTTCATGGATGATTCCTCCTTCAGGGTTTCAGGGCCGGCGGCCGGCAGTCGGCCAACGGTCATTCAATTCATCGACAGCGTCGGCGCCGGGCGCGTGAAGCCGCGCGTCAGCCACACGAGCTGGCAGAGTCCGAGCACGAGCCAGCCGGTGCCGACGTAGAACGTCTGGCGCGACAGGCCCGACCACAGCCATACGTTCATCGCGAAACCGATCGCCGGCATCACGCCGAACGTGATCCAGCCCGCGAAGCGGCGATGCTCGGGGCGGCACAGATAGCTGCGCATCACGCACAGGTTCACGACCGCGAACGCAACGAGCGCACCGAAGCTGATCATCGTCGACGCAAGGTCGAGCGTGATGAACAGCGCGGACAGCGACACGATGCCGACCGCGAGCGTCGCGCGCACCGGCGTGCGCAGCCGCGCATGCAGATGGCCGAATACGCGTTCGGGCAGCACCCGGTCGCGGCCCATCGCGAACAGCACGCGCGTCACGCTCGCCTGCCCGGCCATCGCGCTCGCGAAGCAGCCGGCCACGTACACGGCGACGAAGAATGCCGACAGCGTGCCGCCGCCGATGCGCCGCATCAGTTCGAGGCTGGCCGAATCGAGATCCTTGAAGGCGTGCCAATCGGGAAACACCACCTGCCCGACGTAGGCGACCAGCATGAACAGCACACCGCTCGCCAGCGTGCAGAGCAGGATCGCGCGCGGCACCGTGCGTTTCGGCTCGCGTGTTTCCTCCGACAGCGTGGTGACCGCATCGAAACCGAGGAACGACAGGCACAGGATCGCGGACCCGGCGAAAATCGCACGCGCATCACCCGACGACGGCAACGCGACGGCCATCGACAGCCCTTCGCCCGACGCGACCCGTGCGGATGCGATGAAGAAGATCGCGATGAACACGAGCTGGCTCGCGATCAGGATCAGGTTCACGCGATTGACGAGCCGGATGCCGACGATGTTCAGCCCGGTGATCAGCACGATGCTGCCGACGATCCACACGCCGGCCGGCACGCCGGGGAAAATCTGCTTCATGTAGATGCCGATCGCGAGGTAGCTGATCATCGGGATGAACAGGTAGTCCATCAGCAATGCCCAGCCGACCATGAAACCGGCCGATGTGCCGAAGTTGCGGCTCGCGAACGTATAGGCGGAACCGGCGCTCGGCATCAGTCGCGCCATGTGGCCGTAGCTGCGCGCGGTGAACAGCATCGCGACCAGCGTGACCGCATACGCGGCCGTGAGGTGCCCGTTCGTCTCGCTCGTGACGATCCCGTAGGTCGTGAACACCGTCATCGGCAGCATGTACGCAAGGCCGAAGATCACCAGCGTCGCGAGCCCGAGCAGATGCGGCTTGCGGCGTTCGTCCGCGTCGCCTCGCATCGCGTGTGCGCCGAAGTCATGCGTCGCGGCGGCTGATGCGTATCGACCTGGGCTGTCGTTGTCCATGCTGTCCTCACGTGGGTGGCGTTCACGGCTTCAACACTCGTTCGCCCGGCACGGCCGGCGGCGCACGACTGGAGGAAAGTGTGGTGCGCCAAAAAATCCACCACGAATGAGAAAAGCGGACGTAATCAGGGGATATTTCCGGACACGCTGCCGCAGGTCGCATCGGCAAGCCATGCATGCTGCTGTGCCGCACTGGCGTTTTGCGGACATTCCGGCTATGTTCTACGCGACCCCGTCGCCCCGTCAGCCCCATGAACAGCCGCTCCCATCCCGACCAGAGCCGGGCCGAACGCACCCTGCGCTCGTCGCTCGGCCTCGCGCGTCCGGCCGGACGCCAGGAGGACATTCCCGCCACCGTCCACGCGATCGCGGTGGCGCTGGACGAGTGCCGCGTGCGGCATATCGACGGCGCCGCGCTGCTCGAGGGCACCGGGCTCGGCGCGGACGAAGTCGCGTCGCCGAACCTGCACGTGAATCGCGGCCAGGAGCAGCGCTGCTTCCACAACCTGCTGCAACGCAGCGGCGTGCCGTCGATCGGGCTGTCGATCGGTGCGCGCCTGCACGTGTCGACGCTCGGCCTCGCCGGCTATGCGATGCTGATCAGCGGCTCGGTGATGCAGGCATTCCGGTGCATGGGCCAGTTTCCGCTATTCATGGGGCTGTATTTCGACGTGCGTATCGATGCGCACGCGGACGGCATGAGCGTGACGATCAGCCGCTACAACGGCGAGCCCGATCTCGAGGTGTTCCAGGTCGACATGTGCCTGTCGAGCCTGCGCCTGATCGTGTCCGATCTCGTCGGCAAGCCGGTCTGGCCCGCCCAGGTGCAGCTCGCGCGCCGCACGCCGCGCAATGCGGCCGACTACGCGCGCCACTTCGGCTGCAAGATCGCGTTCAATTCAGGCGACAACCGGCTCGTGTTCACGTCGGTGAACGGCACGGAGATGCCGCTGCTCGCGAACGAAGTCAGCTTCAATGCGCTGCACGGCCAGTGCGAGGCGCTCGAGCGGCAGTGGGCCGCGTCGGTCGGCACGCGCTTCGCCGATCGCGCGAAGGAGCTGATGGCGCGTGACCTCGCGCGTTTCAAGTCGATGACGGCGCTCGCGAATGCACTGCACCTGACGGAGCGCACGCTGCGTCGACGGCTCGACAAGGACGGCCTCACGTTTCAGACGCTGCTCGACGACGTGCGCCGCGACGAGGCGGTGCGGATGCTCGACGACCCGGAGCTGACGGTCGCGGCGATTGCGGAACGTCTCGGCTACAGCGAGCCGCGCAGTTTCCGTCATGCGTATCGGCGCTGGACCGGCAGAACGCCGCGCGCCGATCCGGACGTCAGCGAGTAAGCCGGACGCGCCAGGACTTCGTGCCGATACCCGGTGGCGCGTGACCTTCAAGCATGATGCAAGACCACTCGCGAAATCCGCTTCGAGACGACGGCCTTGCTTATCGATTCGGAATTCGAATCATTTTCCGTACGCTTGATCTTCCCCTGCTTCAGCGCACCCGCACGATCGGCGGTGCGCAATCACGATCGCCTGCAAGGTAGACGCGATCATTCGATTACTCTATACTCGACCCAACTTCATCACAAAATGCATGATCTCGTGCGCAACGTGATGTCATTTCGCAATTCGTTGCGCATGCATCCGTTTCGCCACGTCAAGGGGGCCTCCGGCCCCAGCGGCAGGTTTCACGCCAGCCGCATCCATGCCGTCTTCACATGACGGTGCCCTGCTCGAACGCGCCTCGCCGTTACGGCGCCGCCGGGCTGAACATGACAATCAGACGAACGCAGCGTTGCGTTCACTCGAACGCCAGTCGCACCTCGTTGCGGCCGGCAGGACTGTTTCCGTCAGTTCAAATCGCGGCCATGCCGGGATCACGAACTTCCGTCGCGGCGCCATCCGGCGTCTACGCGGCGCGCGCCTGCGCGTGTGCCGCACCAAGATCGAGGGGGTGTATCTTCATGACTCGACGCACTGTCCAGCTGTTGGGCAGCCTGATAGCCATCGTCGCCATCGCCTGGGCGCTCGCGCGCGGCATCGGCGCCGACACGTTCAGCCAGCGCGCGGACGATCTCGCGTACTACGCGGGCCAGCACATGCTGCTGGTCGTCTATTCGATGGCGCTCGCGATCGCCGTGGGCGTGCCGGCCGGCGTGCTGCTGAGCCGGCCGCGATTCCAGCATCAGGCCGAACGCTTCATGCAGGTCTTCAACATCGGCAACACGATCCCGTCGCTCGCCGTGCTCGCCATCGCGCTCGGCATCTTCGGCATCGGCAACGTGCCCGCCATCGTCGCGCTGTTCCTCGCGTCACTGCTGCCCATCACGCGCAACACCTACGAAGGCATGAAGAACGTGCCGGCCGCGCTGCGCGAAGCCGCCAAGGGCATCGGCATGACGGGCTGGCAATCGCTCGTGCGGGTGGAGTTGCCCGATGCGCTGCCGATCATCGTCGGCGGCGTGCGCACCGCGCTGGCGATCAACGTGGGGACGGCTCCGCTCGCGTACCTGATCGGCGCGGACAGTCTCGGCTCGCTGATTTTCCCCGGCATCTATCTCGACAACCAGCCGCTGCTGCTGCTCGGCGCGTCGCTCACCGCGATCCTCGCGCTCGTGCTGGACGGCATCGTCGCGGCCGGCAGCCGCCATTGGCTCGCACGCCACGGAGGTGCGGCATGATGCTCCACCGCACCATTCGATCGCTGGCGCGCCTGTGTACCGTGGCTGCGTTGTGCGTAGCGGCGAGCGCACCGGCATGCGCGGCGAAGCTCGTGCTGGGCGCGAAGAACTTCACCGAGCAATACGTGCTGGCGGAAGTCACCGCGCAATACCTGCGCTCGCGCGGCTATGACGTGGAAGTCCGTTCGGGCCTCGGCAGCACGCTCGCGCGCAGCGCGCTGGAGAACGGCCAGTTCGATCTCATGTGGGATTACACGGGCACCGCCGCGCTCGTCTACAACAAGATCAACGACAAGCTGTCGCCCGAGGAGATGTACCGGCGCGTCAAGGCGCTCGACGTGCCGCGCGGGCTCGTCTGGCTCGACGCGTCGCCGCTCAACGACACCTACGCGATCGGCCTGCCCAGCCCGCTCGCGCAGGCCACCGGCATCAGAACCGTTTCGCAGCTCGCCGAGCACCTGAAGACCGACCCGGCCGCGAAGCACTACGTGTTCGGGATGGACGCGGAATTCGCGAATCGCCCCGACGGGTTGAAGCCGCTGCTCGCCGCCTACGGCATGCAGTTCAGCCGCGCGCAACTGAAGCAGATGGATCCGGGGCTCGTTTACACGGCGCTGCACAACAACCAGTTGAAGATCGGCCTCGTCTATACGACCGACGGCCGCGTGAAGGGCTTCGGCATCGTACCGCTCGAGGACGACAAGCATTTCTTCCCGCCGTACAACGCGACCCCCGTGGTGCGCAAGGAAGCCCTCGAACGCAATCCGAAGCTCGCGACGCAGCTCAACGCGCTGTCGGCCGCGCTCGACAACGACGTGATGCAGGCGATGGCCAAGGAGGTCGACCTCGACGGCAAGTCGCCGCGCGAAGTCGCCGACGCGTTCCTGCGCACGCACAAGCTGCCTTGAAGGAGATCCGGTGAACGTATTCGACTATCTCGCGTCGAGCTGGCCCGAACTGCTGCAGCTCACGCTGCAGCACATCTGGCTGGTCGGCATCGCCGTGGGCTGCGCGATCGTGGCCGGCGTGCCGCTCGGCATCCTGATCAACCGCCACGACTGGCTCGCCGGGCCGCTGCTCGGCGTCGCGACCATCGTGCTCACGCTGCCGTCCATCGCGCTGTTCGGCCTGATGATCCCGTTCTTCTCGCGCTTCGGCCAGGGGATCGGCGCCGCCCCCGCGATCACGGCCGTGTTCCTGTACTCGCTGCTGCCGATCATGCGCAACACCTACCTGGCGCTGCACAACGTGGATGCGGGCATCAAGGAAGCCGGCACCGGCATCGGCATGACCGCGTGGCAGCGCCTGCGCCTCGTCGACCTGCCGCTCGCGGTGCCCGTGATTCTCGCGGGCGTGCGCACCGCGGTCGTGATGAACATCGGCGTGATGACGATCGCCGCGGTGGTCGGCGCGGGCGGGCTCGGCACGCTGATCCTGCGCGCCATCGGCCAGAGCAGCATGATGAAACTGCTGGTGGGCGCGGTGCTCGTGAGCCTGCTCGCGATCGTCGCCGACCGGCTCCTGCAGATGCTGCAGCGTGCATTGACACCGAAGGGAGTGCAGAAAACATGATCGAACTCGACAAACTGACCAAGACCTTCACCCGCAAGGACGGCCAGGCCGTGCGCGCCGTCGACGCCGTGAGCCTGTCGGTGGCCGAGGGGGAAATCTGCGTGTTCCTCGGCCCGTCGGGCTGCGGCAAGACCACCACGCTCAAGATGATCAACCGGCTGATCGCCCCCACGTCCGGCCGCGTGCTGATCAACGGCGAGGATACGGCGCAGCTGAACGAGGTCGACCTGCGGCGCCACATCGGCTACGTGATCCAGCAGATCGGGTTGTTCCCGAACATGACGATCGAAGAAAACATCACCGTCGTGCCGCGCCTGCTCGGCTGGGACAAGAAGCGCTGCGCCGAACGCGCGCGCGACCTGATGGCGATGGTCGCGCTCGATCCGAAGCTCTACCTGAAACGCTATCCGCGCGAGCTGTCGGGCGGGCAGCAGCAGCGTATCGGCGTGATTCGCGCGCTGGCCGCCGATCCGCCGGTGCTGCTGATGGACGAGCCGTTCGGCGCGGTCGATCCGATCAATCGCGAATCGATCCAGAACGAGTTTTTCCAGATGCAGCGGCAACTGAACAAGACCGTGATCATGGTGAGCCACGATATCGACGAGGCGATCAAGCTGGGCGATCGCATCGCCGTGTTCCGGCGCGGCCAGCTCGTGCAATACGATCACCCCGACACGCTGCTCGCGCGCCCGCGCGACGAATTCGTCGCGCAGTTCGTGGGCCAGGACAGCACGCTCAAGCGCCTGCTGCTCGTGAAGGCCGGCGACGCCGCCACGCAACCCGAGACGGCACGGGTCGATACGCCGCTCGCGCACGCGCTCGCCGTGATGGACGAAACCGACTGCCGCTACCTGACCGTGCTCGACGACGCGGGCCGCGCGCTCGGCTACGTGACGCGCCGCGCGGCGCGCACCGACGGCGGCGTGTGCGGCGAGCGCGTCACGCCCTTCCCGGCCGGTGTCGCGGCGGACGACAACCTGCGCATCGTGCTGTCGAAGATGTACCAGTACAGCGCGTCGTGGATGCCGGTGCTCGACCCCGACGGCGCATGGCTCGGCGAGATCACGCAGGACTCGATCGCCGCGTACCTCAGCTCGGGCCGCTCGCGCCGGCAGACGGGCCAGCCGCCCGGCAGCCCCGCCGAAGCGGTCGTGGCAACCGCCACGCACTGATTCGTCTCCGGGCCGGTGCGCCGTCGTACCGGCTCTGGGGATGCGCATCGATGCCGTGCGCGATTGCGAAGACGCGCGGCTATGTATGGCGATAAAACGCTGCCTGAGCCGCCTTCAACGGAAAGCCGTCAAACCACTCTGGTTGCGTGAAGTGCGCGATTCGACCCGGATCGTTCACCGGCTTCGACTCACTTCTTTCAATCGACATCCGGTCACGCGTATCGATCGCGTATCGAGAAATCCGACACACGGAATGAATCGCGAATCGAATGAAATCGACTCGCGTAGAATGCCCGCAACAATCGAACATCAAGCCGAGCGGGCCGCCCTTCCATTCCACTCGCACCGGCGCAACGCGAACAAGACAACACGAACAAGACCCGTGGCATCCGCAAACGGCGCCGCGCCGCCTCGACCGCGTGCGCCACCGCGACGATCGCCCGCCGACGACGCCTCCATGAGCAAACCGATCCTGTACCTCCTCGCCGGCAACGGCAGCGCGGCCGACTGGTGGGACGATGCACTGCCCCACTTCCGGCATTACCGGCCCGTACCGCTGGAACTGCCGGGCTTCGGCGACAACCCCGCACCGCCCTGCGAAGATCTCGCCGCGTATGCGCAAGCGCTGCTGGATGCGACCGAGCCGGGCCACGCGATCATGGCGGTCGGCGTGAATGCGCTGCTGGTGCTGCACGCATTGCAGCGACGCCCCGGCCACTTCAGCCGCAGCGTGCTGCTCGCGCCGGTCGGTGCGTTCCTGTGGGAACGACGCCTGCCGAAACTGATGGCGCCGAATCCGCTGCGCAAGACCATCCACTGGCTGCTCGCGCACTACCCGACGCTGTTCGCCCGCAAGTTCTCGAACCTGACCTGGACGCGCGCACAGTACCGCCGCATGGGCGCCGGCTATGCGCGCTGCCGCGCGTTCCTGCCGCACTGGGATCTCGTGCGCGCCGATACCGCGCTGCCGCTGCTCGAGTGGGTCGCCGATCGCATCGAACTCGTGTGGGGCGACCAGGACAACGTGCTCGGCGTGCGCCAGGCCGCCGCGTGGTCGGCCATCCTCGCGCGCGCCGACCTCACCGTCACGCTGCAGGCCGGCTGGGGACACTATCCGTGGATCGACGCACCGGCGGCATTCGTGCAATGGCTCGAAGCGGGCGATGCCGGCTTCGTCGCGCATACCAAGGGCGGGCGCCTGGCGCTGGCCACGATGGCCGGCCTGCCCGTTCCGCCCGCGCTGTCGCTGACCCGCGCCGACGATCCGCGCCTGCCCGGCTTTCTCGCGAGCCAGCCCGATGCCGAGTGGGCGATCCGCTCGTCGAGCCACGGGGAAGACCAGGCCGATGCGGCCAACGCCGGCCTGCACACGACGTTCCTGCGCGTACCGGCAGCGCAGGCGGCCGCACGCGTGGCCGAGCTGCTCGGCGGCGGCCTCGAGGAAACGGTCGTGCAGCGCTTCATCACGCCCGTGCTGTCCGGCATTGCCTTCGTGCGGCATCTCGCGGTTGAAGTCGAATGGGTGGAAGGCCACCTGGAAACGCTCGCCGACGGACAGGCCAGCCCGCAACGCGCGATCCTGTCGCGGCTCGGCGAGCCGTGGCAGCGCGGCGCGTTCCCGACCGCGCATGGCCTGGGCGCGACGCAGCTGTGGGCCTTCCTGCAGCGCGTGCTGCGCGCATTCCACTACGTGCCGGGCGATGTCGAATGGGCGTGGGACGGCCGGCAGCTGTGGCTGCTCCAGTACCGCCCGATCAGCAGCTACGGCTGGCATCGACACCTGACCGCCGCGAACATCGCCGAAATCCTGCCGCCGCAGCCGAGCCGGCTGGTCGAGTATGCGCAACGACGCGCGGCCGGCAGCATCCCGGCCATCATGGCGCGCTGGGATGCACGCGTCCTGCAGGATAACGAACCATTCACCGCGCTCTATGGCGGCGCGTCGTACATCAACAACGACCTGTTCCTCGCCCGTCTCGCCGACTGGGGCGTGTCGGCCGGCAACTACAGCGGCGAGATTGGCGGTGCGACGCCGCCGCTGCGCTGGCGACCGCTGCGGCTGCTGCGTTCGCTGCCGGTGTTCTGGCGCATGCTGCGCGTCGCGCGCGGGCATCTGCCGACGCTCGAGCGCGGCTTGCAGCGCTTCGACCAGGAACTCGCGACGCTCGTCGCACAACGCGCCGACGGCCAGCAACTGGCCGACTGGTTCACGCGCTTCTACGTGTTCGTCGTGCAGGGCAACCTGTGCATCGCGTCATCGCTGGCCAGCAGCGGCGGCGCACTGTGGGGCCGCCCGCCGACCGCATACGGCCAACTCGACGACAGCCCGCATCGACTGCCGTGGGAAACCGACCCGGGCACCGCGCGGCCCACGCCCACCGACCTGCCGCTGCAGGCGTTTCCCGACTGGCCGCTGCCGGTCCGCGTGCTCCACGCGCTCGGCGCGCCCGGCATGCGCGGCTGGTATCTGCAGGTACGCGAGTGGTATCGCGACAACCTGATGCGCGTGTTCTTCCGCCTGCATCATGCGATGCCGGCCGCCGACCGCGACGCGTGGTTCGCGCCCCATCCCGATCGCCGCGAACGCAACGGCAGCTTCTGGCAGGACGGCAGCGAAGGCACCGACGAGGCGGCCGGCTTCATGATCTATCCGGGCCACACGCAAGGCGTGCTCGGCCACGACATCCTGCTGGAAGACACGCTCGATCCGGGCCGGCACGCGCAGTACCAGGCCGCGCGCGCCGTGATCGCGCGCATGGGCGGCCGGCTGTCGCACGC
>NZ_JAAGPG010000231.1:0-12701 GCF_017104665.1 Burkholderia sp. Se-20378
TAGCTCGGGCGGACCGTGGGGCGCTACCCGTGGGGCGGCGTGGCGCCGATTTCGGGCACGCGCGACACCGTCGGCCCGATCGCGCGGTCGGTCGAGGACATCGCGCTGCTCGACGCGATTCTGTCGGGAACCGGCACCGGTGCGCCGACGGCGATGCCGACGCGCAGCACGACGCGCCCTGTGCGTCTGGCCGTCCCGCGCACGACATTCTGGCGCGGCCTCGCGCCGGATGTCGACGCGGTGGCGAATGCCGCGGTGGCAAAGCTGGAGCAGGCGGGATTCGAGTGCGTCGACCTCGACCTGAATGACTATCCGGGGTTCTTCGACGACGAGCCGGCCGTTATCGCGATGTATGAATTCCGTTCGTCGATGCACGCGTACCTGGTCGAGAACGGCTACGAGCTATCGGTCGACGACATCGTCGCGAACGTGGGGAGCCCGGACGTCGCGAAGATCGCCCGCCATATCACCGGCCCCGACGGTATCGGCGAAGCGGCGTACCGCACCGCGCTCGACCGGCGCACGCGGTCGCGTGCCGCGTATCGGCAGTGCCTCGCCGACAGCGGTGCCGATGCGCTGGTCTTCCCGACCACGATCGCCACCGCGTGCCCGATCCCGGCGGGCGACACGATGATGCTCAACGGCGCACCCGCATCGGTGTTCTCGACCTACATCCGGAACACCGAGCCGGGCAGCAATGCCGGCATCCCTGGCATGACCGTCCCGGCCGGCCTGACGGCGGCCGGGCTACCGGTCGGCCTCGCACTGGACGGGGCGGCCGGCACCGATCGCGAACTCATCGCGGTCGCGCTGGAGGTCGAGCGGGTACTCGGGCGGCTGCCGGCGCCGGATGACGGGTATGGGGTGGAGGGGCGGCTGGGCGGATACCCGGCCAGCGACGGCGCGTCGTGACACGCAATCTGCCGGGACGCCAGTCGGGTCGATCGCGACGGGATGCGATCGACCCGGCTTGCGCGTTCCTGGCAGCGCGCCGGTACGGCTAGCGAGACATCGACGGAATGGCGCTGGTGGTCGCCTTCGCATAGAAGCCGACCAGCGTGTCGTGCATCTGCTGACGGCTGGCGTCGTCCGCGTAGGCCATATGGCCTCCCGGATACAGCACCCGCGTGTAGCTCGACTGCATTTGCGACGACGGGATCTGGCCGCCCTTCGGATCCGATACGTATTGCATGTCCCAGTCGACGAGCGCGGCCGGCACCACGCCGTCGTAGTACCCGGCCGCGGTCATCACCTGCATCTTCGGATTGATCGCCATTTCATCCGCAATGAAGATGGTCGCGTCGGGGAAGGGCAACTGGCTTCCGTTCGGATAGCTGGTGTTGTGATTCCAGTTGTTTCCGGTTGCGGCATTCAGCCCTTGATATCCGGAAACGGTTTGATATTTAAGGGTGTTGTAAACATATGACGTAAAGATCGGCGTGTAGGCGGACAAATCGTCGAGGGATGGATCGTAAGTCAGGTAATTGTCGATCGATGCCGGGATATTTGCACCCGCCAGGGCCTTGCGCAGATCGTATGCGCCGAGTGTTTTTCCTTGAACGAACATATTGTCGAAGCCCAAAGGAATCTGCGGCCCGATACCTTCATTGGCGAAATAGAAGGTGTCGGCTATGACAGTCGGATTGGACGGCGTCGATTGCGCCTGGGCGTTGAAAAAGTACGGACTGCCGCTTGCATCGGCGTACAGGAGATTGCCGAATAGCGCGTTGAGCTGCGGCGCAATGGTTTGCGCCTGTGTCACCGCGCCAGCTGTCGAGCGCCATGACGGATCTGGCAGCCCGGTCGTCGCATTCAGCGGATCCGCGAGTTTGACGAGCGTATTGAACGAGAAATCCTCCGATTTTTGAAAGAGGTCGGACAGGCTGAGGCCGGACAGCGTCGGGTCGGTAATGGCCCCCCAGTATTTGGCGGCCATCGTGATGGTCGGGCCGATGAGCGATGGCACCGGATAACGGCGGCTGGGATGAACGGAGCCGTCGCTGTACGTGTTGATTCGCTGTTCGTATTCGTTGAGGGCCGGCGCCTGCATGATCAGGCCGCTCAGCTTGATCCCGTAGGTGTTGTGCAGCGTGTACGACATGATCCCGACCCGCGGCCCGCCGTAGGATTCGCCATAGATCATCAGCGGCGACTGTCCGCGATTGTTGATGTTCAGGTAACGGTAGATCAGCCCCGCATTGACCAGTTCATCCGCATCGACGCCCCAGAAATCCTGGTTTTTCTTCGGCGAAACCGCTTCCGAATAACCTGTTCCCGGCGGGTCGACGAACACGATGTCGGTCTTGTCGAGCAGTGTCTGCGGGTTCTCTCCGAGCGTGACGTCATTGGGACCCGAGACGGTCGAGCCCTGTTCGGAAAATACCCGCATCGGCCCGTAGGAACCCATGTGCAGAAAGTTCGAGGACGAACCGGGGCCGCCGTTGAAGAAGAAAGTGACAGGGCGCTTCGTCACGTCCGCGCCGTCCAGCGTGTACGCGGTATAGAAGATCGACGCCGTCGGCGCGTTGGTATTCGGATCCCGCACGGTCAGGTGGCCCGCCGTCGCCGTATAGGTGAGGGGTTTGCCGTTGAGCGTAATGCGATGGTGCGTCACGGCTGCTGCTTCCGTCGCGGACGGTAGCGATCCGGTCGCGGTCGTGTCGTAGGCCGTGTTGTCGACGTAGGGCTGGTCGGCCGCCAAAGGCGCGAGCGACGGCGATGACGGCGTGGTGGCGGACGTGGTTTGTGGCGGTAGCGGCGCTGGTGCCGAAGCGGAAGACGTTGAAACGGCCGGGCCGTCATCGCCACCGCAGGCGGATACGAGACATGCGGCGAGGATGGCCGCTCCGAGATAACCGGCCATGATCGACGGTAGCCGACGGCCGAAATGATTCGCATCAGGTAAACGCGACATTTTTACCCCTTCTGTTCGAATTTGAAAAGCAAGAAAGTTTTTATACGTCTCCTGTATTCGGCAACCTCCAGTTTGCCGTTTGTTGATGAATTAAATGGGCGTGACAAATCCCGCGCGATTGCGCGCCATAAGCGTTATTTAATGAATTAATATCGGCCAGGCTCTCGGTTCTTTTAATGAAATGAAAGCTTAAGTGATGTCTCCATTGGTATGGTGTGCGGAATGTATGTCACAAAATTTTACGGCGCAAGAGGTTTTTCACAATTAAAAATTGTTGCGCTTGTTTTTATAAACATCGATTAAATAAAGGATTTTCTCAATCAACGGGGATGCCTTTTGATTATTGGATGCCGGGGGATATTCGACTTGCGCGCGAGCGGGAAGGGTGCGGCGCGGACGTCGGCCGGATCGTTCGACATACGTCACCCGAAGGGAAGCAGCCGCCTGCCGGATGGTCCTGTTGCGGCGCACGGCCCCACGCGCTAGGGCGGAATCCCGATGCCGGGCAGCCGCCGTCTCGTCGGGCCTGCCGGTGTGCCGTTCCGATGATGTGTTCCGCGTTCGGCGTGCGCGGCGTCGCTTTGCCACCGCTGCCGAGGATCGGGCGCATCGCCAATTGCGAGGGTCAGCCCGGGCGATCTATCAGGAAAACCCTGATGCGGCCCGGCGAAGCGGCGTTTTTCAAGCTCCGGCCGCCGCTGCAGCCGGCTCGCTCCCGGTCCTCGCCCACCCGCATCCCGGATAGCCGCTCCCCTCGATCCAGCATGGCTTCCAGCCCGTATTGCCTGTCATCGAGGGTATGGTAAACGGCGCCATCTACCGAATATCTCCGGATTTCAATACCTGACAGGTATTGAAAAAGCCGCCTAAAAGTATTGGACGCTCGATTCGGCCGAGACGTATAAATCGCCTCAAGAACTTCACCTCCACGGCGTGCCCCATGTCCTCCGTCACCATCGAACGCTTCGAAACCCGCCTCGTCGACCTGCCGACGATCCGCCCGCACAAGCTGTCGGTGGCCACGATGCACGGCCAGACGCTGATGCTCGTGAAGGTGTTCTGCAGCGACGGCGTGACGGGCCTCGGCGAAGGCACGACGATCGCCGGCATGGCGTACGGCCCGGAAAGTCCCGAGGCAATGAAGCTGGCGATCGACACGTATCTCGCCCCGGCGATCGTCGGCAAGGACGCGACGCGCATCCAGACGCTGATGGCATTCCTCGGCAAGCTCGCGAAGGTCAACCACTTCGCGAAAAGCGCACTCGAAACCGCGCTGCTCGACGCACATGGCAAGCGGCTCGGCGTGCCGGTGAGCGAGCTGCTCGGCGGCCGCCGCCGCGATCGCCTGCCGGTCGCGTGGACGCTCGCATCGGGCGACACGGCCACCGACATCGCCGAAGCCGAACGGATGCTCGACCAGCGCCGTCACAACGTATTCAAGCTGAAGATCGGCGCAAAGTCGCCGGAGACCGACATCCGCCACGTGGCCGAGATCAAGAAGGCAGTCGGCGATCGCGCGTCGGTGCGTGTCGACGTGAACATGGCGTGGAGCGAAACCCAGGCCGCGCGCGCGATTCCGGCGCTGGCCGATGCCGGCTGCGAACTGGTCGAGCAGCCGGTGGCCTCGGCCGCGGCGCTGGCGCGCCTGATGCGCCGCTTCCCGGTCGCGCTGATGGCCGACGAAATCCTGCAGGGCCCCGACAGCGCATTCGACATCGCGAAGCATCACGGCGCGGACGTGTTCGCAATCAAGATCGAGCAAAGCGGTGGCCTGTTCGCCGCGCAGCGCGTCGCCGCGATCGCGGATGCGGCCGGCATCGAGCTGTACGGCGGCACGATGCTCGAAGGCGCGTTCAGCACGGTGGCGTCCGCGCACCTGTTCGCGAGTTTCGCGAACCTGCAGTGGGGCACCGAACTGTTCGGGCCGCTGCTGATTACCGAAGAGATCCTGACGCAGCCGCTGGACTACAGCGACTTCGAACTGACCGTGCCGGACGGCCCCGGTCTCGGCATTGAACTCGACGAAGACAAAGTCAGGCGATTCACCCGCGACGGGCTGACGAAAGTCGCGCGGTAGCCCGAGTCAGGCCAGGCCGTCACCCCCCAAATACACGTGGAGACACCATCATGAGCGTCAAAGTTTTCGAGTCCCGGGAAGTGCAGGATCTGTTGAAGGCCGCGTCGAACGCGGGCGCGGACGGCACGAAGGGCGGCAACGCGCGCACGCAGCAGGTCGTGCTGCGGCTGCTCGGCGACCTGTTCAAGGCGATCGACGATCTCGACATCACGCCCGACGAAGTGTGGGCCGGCGTCAACTACCTGAACAAGCTCGGCCAGGACGGCGAAGCGGCGCTGCTTGCGGCCGGCCTCGGCCTCGAGAAGTTTCTCGACATCCGGATGGATGCCGCGGACAAGGCGGTTGGCCTCGACGGCGGCACGCCGCGCACGATCGAAGGGCCGCTGTATGTCGCGGGCGCACCGGTGCGCGACGGCGTGTCGAAGATCGACCTCGACGCGGACGACGGTGCGGGCCCGCTCGTGATCCACGGCACGGTCACGGGCCTCGACGGCAAGCCGATCGCGGGCGCGCTGGTCGAATGCTGGCACGCGAACTCGCACGGCTTCTATTCGCACTTCGACCCGACCGGCAAGCAGAGCGATTTCAACCTGCGCGGCGCGGTGAAGACGGGCGCGGACGGCAAGTACGAATTCCGCACGCTGATGCCGGTCGGCTACGGCTGCCCGCCGCACGGCGCGACGCAGCAGCTGCTGAACGGCCTCGGCCGCCACGGCAACCGCCCGGCGCACGTGCACTTCTTCGTCGACAGCAACGACCACCGCAAGCTGACGACGCAGTTCAACATCGATGGCGATCCGCTGATCTGGGATGACTTCGCGTATGCGACGCGCGAGGAGCTGATCCCGCCCGTGGTCGACAAGACCGGCGGCACGGCGCTCGGCATGAAGGCCGATGCGTATCAGGACATCGAGTTCAACTTCGTCCTGACGCCGCTGGTGCAGGGCAAGGACAACCAGATCGTCCACCGCCTGCGCGCAGCCGCGACGGCGTAACCGCCCGCCGGCGCGGCGCCGATGCGCCGCCGCCGGCCGGGTTCCCGCGAGATTCAACCGATTACCGATGCGAGCGTGCTTGCAGGACGCGGCACGCGCATGGGAGGAGCCAACATGTCCGCCACGATCGACCAAGCCACCGACCTGGATCACCTGCTCGCCACCGCCGTGCAGGACGACAAGGAGGCCGGCATATTCCGCTGCCGCCGCGACATCTTCACGAACGCCGAGCTGTACGAGCTCGAGATGAAGCACATCTTCGAGAGCAACTGGGTGTACCTGGCGCACGAAAGCCAGATCCCGGCGAACAACGATTACTACACGACGTGGATCGGCCGCCAGCCGATCGTGATCACGCGCGACAAGACCGGCGAGCTGCACGCGGTGATCAATGCCTGCGCGCACAAGGGCGCGATGCTGTGCCGCCGCAAGCACGGCAACAAGGGCAGCTTCACGTGCCCGTTCCACGGCTGGACCTTCTCGAACACCGGCAAGCTGCTGAAGGTGAAGGACGAGAAGACGACCGAGTATCCGGTGCAGTTCAACACGCACGGCTCGCACGACCTGAAGAAGGTCGCGCGTTTCGAGAACTATCGCGGCTTCCTGTTCGGCAGCCTCAGCGCCGACGTGCTGCCGCTCGAGGAATACCTCGGCGAAGCGCGCGTGATCATCGACCAGATCGTCGACCAGGCGCCGAACGGGCTCGAAGTGCTGCGCGGCAACTCGTCCTACATCTACGAAGGCAACTGGAAGATGCAGATGGAGAACGGTTGCGACGGCTACCACGTCAGCACCGTGCACTGGAACTACGCGGCGACGATGGGCCGCCGCAAGGAAGACGGCACCAAGGCCGTCGATGCGAACAGCTGGAGCAAGTCGGTCGCGGGCGTGTACGGCTTCGACAACGGCCACATCCTGCTGTGGACGCAGACGATGAATCCGGAAGTGCGGCCCGTGTATCAGCACCGTGAAGAGATCAAGGCGCGCGTCGGCGACGTGCAGGCCGACTTCATCGTCAACCAGACCCGCAACCTGTGCGTGTACCCGAACGTGTTCCTGATGGACCAGTTCAGCACGCAGATCCGCGTGGTGCGGCCGCTCGGCGTCGACAAGACCGAAGTCACGATCTTCTGCTTTGCGCCGAAGGGCGAGAGCGAGACCGATCGCACGATCCGGATCCGCCAGTACGAGGATTTCTTCAACGTGACGGGCATGGGCACGGCCGACGACCTCGAGGAGTTCCGTGCGTGCCAGAACGGTTATGCGGGCATCACGGCGATGTGGAACGACCTGTCGCGCGGTGCGCCGCTGTGGGTCGACGGCCCGGACGAGAACGCGAAGAAGATGGGGCTGAACCCGCGCATTTCCGGCGAGCGCAGCGAGGACGAAGGGCTGTTCGTGTGCCAGCACGAACACTGGGTGCATGTGATGCGCGATGCGCTGAAGAAGGAACGCGGGGAGGTGGCAGCATGAGCTTCGATTACCGGACTGTCTGCGCGGCGCTGTATCGCGAAGCGCGCCTGCTCGACGATCGCCAGTGGGACGAGTGGCTGACCTGCTACGCGGAGGACGTCACGTACTGGATGCCCGCGTGGGATGACGACGATCGGCCGACCGAGGATCACCAGAGCCAGATCTCGCTGATGTACTACCCGGACCGTGGCGGCCTCGAGGATCGCGTGTTCCGGATCAAGACCGAGCGCAGCGGCGCCTCGACGCCCGAGCCGCGCACCAGCCACAACGTGACGAACGTCGAGGTGCTGGCCGAGCGCGACGACGAGGTGGACGTGCGCTACAACTTTCACACGCTGAACCACCGCTACCGCGTGACCGATCACTTCTTCGGCACGATGTTCGTCACGTTGCGCAAGGTGGGCGACGAGCTGCTGATCTCGTACAAGAAGATCGTGCTGAAGAACGACTACATCCGGCAGGTGCTCGACGTCTATCACGTCTGACACCGTTGCCTTGTCATGAAAGAAAAGGAAGTGGAGGTGACGCCATGTCCAGCTACAAGATTGCACTGAACTTCGAGGACGGGGTAACCCGCTTCATCGATTGCAAGGCCGGCGAGAAGGTGCTCGACGCAGCCTTCCGCGCGAAGATCAACCTGCCGATGGATTGCTCCGACGGCGTGTGCGGCACCTGCAAGTGCCGCGCCGAAAGCGGCAGCTACGACCTCGGCGACGATTACATCGACGATGCGCTCACCGAAGACGAGAAGGACGGCGGCCTTGTGCTGACCTGCCAGATGGTGCCGCAAAGCGATTGCGTGATCGCGGTGCCGACGTCGTCGGTTGCCTGCAAGACGGGCCAGAGCGGGTTCGCCGCCACGGTGACGAAGGTCGAGCAGCACAACGACGCGGCCGTCGTGCTCGAACTCGACGTCGGCGCGGCCGCGCCTGTCTTCCTGCCGGGCCAGTACGTGAACATCGACGTGCCCGCGAGCGGCCAGCATCGCTCGTACTCGTTTTCGTCGGCGCCGGCCGATGCGAAGGTCAGCTTCCTGATCAAGAAGATCCCCGGCGGCGTGATGAGCACCTGGCTCGAATCGGCGCAGCCCGGCGACAAGCTGGAACTGCACGGGCCGCTCGGCAGCTTCTACCTGCGCGACGTGCAGCGGCCGCTGCTGTTCCTCGCGGGCGGCACGGGGCTGGCGCCGTTCCTGTCGATGCTCGAGGTGCTGGCGCGCACCGGGTCGCAGCAGAAGGTGCACCTGATCTACGGCGTGACGCGCGATCTCGACCTCGTGCTGGTCGAAGCGATCGAAGCCTACGCGGCGACGCTGCCGAACTTCAGCTTCGCGACGGTCGTTGCCGATGCCGAGTCGAGCCATGCGCGCAAGGGCTGGGTCACGCAGCACATTCCGGCCGATGCGCTGAACGACGGCGACGTCGACGTGTATCTGTGCGGGCCGCCGCCGATGGTCGACGCGGTGCGCAAGTACTTCGACGACGAAGGCGTGAAGCCGAACAGCTTCCACTACGAGAAGTTCACCCCCAACGTCACGGCAAAGGCGGCGTGATCATGCAACGATTCTCTGGCAAGGTCATCGTCGTCACGGGCGCCGCACAGGGCATCGGCCGCGGCGTCGCGCTGCGCGCGGCGGCCGAAGGCGGCAGGGTGCTGTTCGTCGATCGCGCGGATTTCGTCGCCGAGGTCGCGGCCGAAGCGATCGGTGGCGAGACGGCCGGCTTCGTCGCCGATCTCGAGACGTACGACGGTGCGCATGCGGCGATCGCGCACGCGGCGCAGACGTTCGGCGGCATCGACATCCTGATCAACGGCGTCGGCGGCGCGATTCGCATGCGCCCGTTCGCCGAATTCGAGCCCGCGCAGATCGATGCGGAAATCCGCCGTTCGCTGATGCCGACGCTCTATACGTGCCACGCGGTGCTGCCGCACCTGCTTGCGCGCGGCGGCGGCACGATCGTCAACATCTCGTCGAATGCGACGCGCGGCATCCGCCGCGTGCCGTACTCGGCGGCGAAAGGCGGCGTCAATGCGCTGACGGCGGCGCTCGCGATGGAATACGCGGAACACAACGTCCGGGTCGTGGCGACCGCGCCGGGCGGCACCAGCGCGCCACCGCGCCGTGTGCCGCGCAATGCGGCCGGCGACAGCGAGCAGGAACAGGCATGGATGGGCGAAGCCGTGCGCCAGGTCACGGAATCGACGTTCTTCAAGCGCTACGGCAGCCTCGACGAGCAGATCGCGCCGATCCTGTTCCTCGCCTCCGACGAGGCGAGCTACATCACCGGCACGGTGCTGCCGGTCGCGGGTGGCGATACGGGTTGAGCGGCGTGTCGTGACGCCGCTTGCGAGTGTTCAACGTGTGTTCCATCGACAACCCACCGGCCGGCGCGATGACGCCGGCCACGGAGACCCCCTATGCGTGATCGAAAAGCCATCGTTCCGGCGGGAATGGAAGCGGTGTACGAAAAAATCGGCTACGCACCGGGCTTGAAGGTCGGCGATACGCTGTACGTATCCGGCCAGATCGGCCGCGATGCGGCAATGCAGCTCGTCGAAGGCCGTGAAGCCCAGATCGTGCAGGCGTTTGAAAATTTGAAGCTGGTGCTGGAGGCTGCCGGCGCATCGTTCAACGACGTGGTCGACCTGACGACCTTCCACACCGACATGCGCGACCTGCCGTTGTTCATGCAGGTGCGCGACCGCTACCTCGCTGCGCACCCGAAGCCTGCGTGGACGGCGGTCGGTGCGCACATGCTGGGCGGCGCGCCTGGCTATATCGTCGAGATCAAGGCGGTGGCTGTGTTGCCGGCGTGATGTGCGTTGACGAGGTGCGGGCGCGAGGTGCCGCAGTCCATGCATCGAATCAGCTTGTCGCGTGCTGACATGGCGCGAGAGATTTCGCGACGCAAGACGGAATCCTGACGAATGGCTTTCTCGCGACCTTCGGCGTGAATCGTTGCGCGGCGGTCAGCGACAAGTCGGGCGAGTTCGTTTATGGTGCGAGGGAACGCAGCGTCGTTTCCTTCCTTCCGTCGAGAATCCGCGATGAAATGCCTGCCACGCGCCATCTTCGCCGCCCTCGCTTTTATCGTCGCGCAAGCCGCGCTCGCCCAGGTGCCGGGAACGGTGCAGCTCGAAGACATGACCTGGACCGAACTGCGCGACAGCATCCGGGCCGGCAAGACCACCATCCTGATCCCGATCGGCGCGACCGAGCAAAGCGGGCCGTACGTCGCGCTTGGCAAGCACAACGCGCGGGTCAAGGTATTGTCCGAGCGGATCGCGGAAGGCCTCGGCAACGCGATCGTCGCGCCCGTCATCGCCTATGTGCCCGAGGGCGGCTATGCGCCGCCGACGTCGCATATGCGCTTCCCGGGCACGATCACCGTGCCCGACGACGTCTTCGAAAAGACCCTCGAATCCGCGGCCAACAGCTTCCGGGTCCATGGCTTCACGAACATCGTGTTCCTCGGCGACCACGGCGGCTATCAGAACGACATCAAACAGTCGGTAGCCCGGCTCAACAAGTCGTGGGCGGGCACGGGCGCGCGCGCGTTCGTGCCGGCCGCGTATTACGGCACCAGTTCCGACGGTTACGACCAGATCCTGCGCGAGCACGGCGTGCCGGCCGCGGATATCGGCACGCATGCGGGGCTGGCCGATACGTCGTTGCTGCTGGCGGTCGCGCCGGGCATGGTCAGGGTCGACAAGCTGCGCAACGCCGCGAAGCCGGGCGCCGTCGACGGCGTCTACGGCGGCGATCCGCGTCATGCGAGCGCCGAGCTCGGCCGGCTGGGCACCGACGCCATCGTGTCGCGCACCGTCGACGCAATCAGAAAGGACATCGCCGGCCGCTGACGCAGCCGCGCCATCGCGCTACTTTTGTCGTCGTTCCATTCAATCGAACAGGGACATCGTCATGCAACCGCGCTTTCGCCGTCACATCCGCTTTTCCCGTCCCGCGATCGTCATCGCGGCAGCGCTGGTCGGCTTCGGTGTGCGCGGTGCGATCGCGGCGTCCGCCGTCGCGGCCGTGCCCGGCATGCCGCCCGTCATCCAACCCGACAACCTGTACAGCGAGGCGCAGGCCGGCCGCATGAGCGCGGCGGTGGCAGGCGCGTTGCCGCGCATCTATGTGCCGAACCTGAGATCGAACGACGTCTACGTGATCGACCCGGCCACGTACAAGGTCGTCGACCGGTTCGCCGTCGGCCGCAGCCCGCAGCACGTGGTGCCGGCATGGGACCTGCAGACGCTGTGGGTCGCGAACAATGCGGAAGGGCGGACCGACGGCAGCCTGACGCCGATCGACCCGAAGACGGGCAAGCCCGGCCAGGCAGTGAGCGTCGACGATCCGTACAACATGTATTTCATGCCCGACGGCAAGGATGCGATCGTGGTGGCCGAGGCGCATGCGCGGCTCGATTTCCGCGACCCGAAAACGATGGCGCTGAAATCGAGCCTCGATGTGCCGCAATGCAAGGGCATCAACCATGCCGACTTTTCGATCGACGGCCGGTATGCGCTCTTCACGTGCGAGTTCGGCGGCAAGCTGGCGAAGATCGATCTGGTGAATCGCACGGTGGTCGGCTACCTCGAACTCGACCGGAAAGGGATGCCGCAGGACATCCGCGTGTCGCCGGACGGCAAGGTGTTCTATGTCGCCGACATGATGGCGGACGGCGTATACGTCATCGATGGCGATGCCTTCACGAAGATCGGCTTCATCCCGACCGGCGTGGGGACGCACGGGCTGTACCCGAGCCGCGACGGCACGAAGCTCTATATCGCGAATCGCGGCTCCAATCGCGTCCACGGGCCGCGCCACGGCAAGGGCAGCGTATCGGTGCTCGATTTCGCGACCCGCAAGGTGGTCGCGACCTGGCCGATTCCCGGTGGCGGCAGCCCCGACATGGGCAACGTCAGCGCGGACGGCAAGACGCTGTGGCTGTCGGGCCGCTTCGATGACGTCGTCTATGCGATCGACACCGCGAGCGGCGCGGTCCGGTCGATTCCCGTCGGCATGGAGCCGCACGGCCTGACGGTGTGGCCGCAGCCGGGGCGCTATTCGCTGGGCCATACGGGAAACATGCGGTAGGGCGGCGCCCGGTCAGCGCGTACCGGCACGGCCGTTCGACACGCGGGCCGCATGGCTCGCCGATGAAACCCGCGCAAGCAACCGCCGCGGCGCAAACCGCGCGCGGTTCGTGCGCCGGTCCGGCCCGTCGCCGCGCAGGGC
>NZ_JAAGPG010000232.1:0-12573 GCF_017104665.1 Burkholderia sp. Se-20378
TGGGGGGCGAGGTGGCAAAGGACGAGATCGATCTGTGGGCGGATGCCAAGCCGGGGGACGTCGACGTTGACAGGGACGTCAGCGAGCTATTGGCCGACGACAGCCCCGGCGACGTAGAGGGCGACAACGACGACACCGTGCTGTCGGTCGAGCTCAAACCAGTCGACAGCGAGCTGATGCCGGTCGACGTCGATGTGGACAACGACGTGATCGAGCTATCGGCCGACGACAGCCCCGTCGACGTTGAGGTCGACAGCGAAGACACCGTGCTGTCAGCCGAGCTCAGGCCAGTCGACAGCGAGCTGATGCCTGTCGACGTTGACGTGGACAGCGAGCTGATCGAGCTATTGGCCGACGACAGACCCGTCGACGTCGAGGTCGACAGCGACGACACCGTGCTGTCAGTCGAGCTCAAACCAGTCGACAGCGAGCTGATGCCTGTCGACGTTGACGTGGACAACGACGTGATCGAGCTGTTGGCCGACGACAAGCCCGTCGAAGTCGACGTGGACAGCGAGCTGATCGAGCTATTCGCCGACGACAAGCCGGTCGAGGTCGACGTCGACAGCGAGCCGATCGAGCTGTTCGCCGACGAGAGACCAGTCGACGTCGAGGTGGACAGCGAAGTGATCGAGCTGTTGGCCGACGACAGGCCCGTCGACGTCGAGGTCGACAGCGACGACACCGTGCTGTCAGTCGAGCTCAAACCAGTCGACAGCGAGCTGATGCCGGTCGACGTCGACGTGGACAGCGACGTGATCGAGCTATTCGCCGATGACAGACCCGTCGAGGTTGAAGTCGACAGCGAAGACACCGTGCTGTCGGTCGAGCTCAGGCCAGTCGACAGCGAGCTAATACCTGTCGACATCGAGGTGGACAGCGAGCTGATCGAGCTATTCGCCGACGACAAGCCGGTCGAGGTCGACGTCGACAGTGAGCCGATCGAGCTGTTCGCCGACGAGAGACCGGTCGACGTCGAGGTGGACAGCGAAGTGATCGAGCTGTTGGCCGACGACAGGCCCGTCGAGGTTGAAGTCGACAGCGACGACACCGTGCTGTCAGTCGAGCTCAGGCCAGTCGACAGCGAGCTAATACCTGTCGACGTCGAGGTGGACAGCGAGCTGATCGAGCTATTCGCCGACGACAAGCCCGTCGACGTCGACGTGGACAGCGAGCCGATCGAGCTGTTCGCCGACGAGAGACCAGTCGACGTCGAGGTGGACAGCGACGTGATCGAGCTGTTGGCCGACGACAAGCCCGTCGACGTCGAGGTCGACAGCGAGCCGATCGAGCTGTTCGCCGACGACAAGCCCGTCGACGTCGAGGTCGACAGCGACGACACCGTGCTGTCAGTCGAGCTCAAACCAGTCGACAGCGAGCTGATGCCTGTCGACGTTGACGTGGACAACGACGAGATCGAGCTGTTAGCCGACGACAAGCCGGTCGAAGTCGACGTGGACAACGACGTGATCGAGCTATTGGCCGACGACAGGCCCGTCGAGGTTGAAGTCGACAGCGAAGACACCGTGCTGTCGGTCGAGCTCAGGCCAGTCGACAGCGAGCTAATACCTGTCGACGTCGAGGTGGACAGCGAGCTGATCGAGCTATTCGCCGACGACAGACCCGTCGACGTCGAGGTCGACAGCGACGACACCGTGCTGTCGGTCGAGCTCAAACCAGTCGACAGCGAGCTAATACCTGTCGACGTCGAGGTGGACAGCGAGCTGATCGAGCTATTCGCCGACGACAAGCCCGTCGAAGTCGACGTGGACAGCGAGCCGATCGAGCTGTTCGCCGACGAGAGACCGGTCGACGTCGAGGTGGACAGCGAAGTGATCGAGCTGTTGGCCGACGACAGGCCCGTCGACGTGGACGTGGACAGCGAGCTGATCGAGCTATTCGCCGACGACAGACCCGTCGACGTCGAGGTCGACAGCGACGACACCGTGCTGTCGGTCGAGCTCAAACCAGTCGACAGCGAGCTGATGCCTGTCGATGTTGACGTGGACAGCGACGAGATCGAGCTATTCGCCGACGACAGGCCGGTCGAAGTCGAGGTCGACAGCGAGCTGATCGAGCTGTTGGCAGACGACAGACCCGTCGACGTCGACGTGGACAGCGACGTGATCGAGCTGTTGGCCGACGACAAACCGGTCGACGTCGAGGTGGACAACGACGTAATCGAACTATTCGCCGACGACAGGCCCGTCGACGTCGATGTCGACAATGAGGTGATCGAGCTGGTGGCCGACGACAGGCCGGTCGAAGTGGACGTGGACAGCGAGGTAATCGAGCTATTCGCCGACGACAAGCCCGTCGACGTCGAGGTCGACAGCGACGACACCGTGCTGTCGGTCGAGCTCAGACCGGTGGACAGCGAGCTGATCGAGCTGTTCGCCGAGGACAGGCCAGTCGACGTCGACGTGGACAACGACGAGATTGAGCTATTCGCCGACGACAAGCCGGTAGACGTCGAGGTGGACAGCGAACTGATCGAGCTGTTTGCAGACGACAGGCCAGTCGACGTCGACGTGGACAACGACGAGATTGAGCTATTCGCCGACGACAAGCCGGTAGACGTCCAGGTCGACAGCGAACTGATCGAGCAGTTTGAAGACGACAGACCCGTAGACGTCGACGTGGACAACGGCGAGATTGAGCTATTGGCCGACGACAAGCCGGTCGACGTCGAGGTGGACAGCGAAGTGATCGAGCTGTTGGCCGACGACAGGCCCGTCGACGTCGACGTGGACAACGACGAGATCGAGCTATTCGCCGACGACAAGCCGGTCGAGGTCGAGGTCGACAGCGAGCTGATCGAGCTGTTGGCAGACGACAGACCCGTCGACGTCGACGTGGACAACGACGTCAATTGGGAAAAATTCACCGCATCCGTCGAATTCGTACCGGGCGCCAGATTCGTGATCTTATTGTTATTAAGCGATGTGACACCGTTCAGCAATATCCCGCTCGGGCCGTACAGCGTAATCGCCCCTACCGCATTGTTCGCGGTCTTGCCAATATACATGTAGGCGTCGGAACCCGCCGTACCAGCATTCGAGCTGGGGGCTTCCGTAAAAATCAACCCCGTTCCGCCGGATACGCAAGCACCTTCAGCGGTAGAAGCATTGTTATTCGTTACCCACGCGCCTGAACCGTAGCTACCAGCCGCAGTAGTCCCAGTGCCCGAACAACTGGTGATACCACCAGCCCATGCGAAGCCTGGCATGAATCCGGCCAGTACCAGCACCGCGAAAGAGACTGGCGTTATCACCATGCGTCGCGATCCGTCGCTGCCGCAAGCGCTCGCACTCCTTGCAGGCTTACCCCGCGCGCGTGTCAACTCGGACGCTGCCACCCACACACCCAGCGCATGATTCCAGATGCTTTTGTATATTTTATTCATGATAATTAGGTATCCGATATTACTTTTTAGAATTTGACGCCGCGGCCGATCATAGAATTGGCATGCTCAGCGTCACCGGCTCTCTTGGTTCGTGGGGTGAAGCGTCACCATCCATATTTCAGGTTTCGCCACACAATCTCGATTTTTTGACCCAGTGCTTTTTACACACTTACAAATCAGGAAAACTTATTAATTAGCACCGACTGGCTTCCTGCCGTTTCGTCATTGCCGTGTTCGATCTCGATCACGGTTGGACGCTCATAATCCTCCGCGAGCAGATCGCCAATGAAGCGGACGACGTTGAGGCCTTTGATGTTGTGCGTGCATGCGCGACACGAATCAATGCGTTCGCGCCGTGGCCTGGAGCGCCAGGAACAATGCGTCGGTAGTTCATCCGGTTCGATTTCTTGACGCAAGCCTCCCGAGAACTCGCTACGCTGAACCTACGACGATCCGCAAAAGCCGGCCTTGTGGAGATGGAGCCGGCGGATTGGGACGTCATGCACGGCCCGCTATAGCTTGTCGAGACTGATCTGCTCCGCGACAAATACCCGTTGGTCGCGTTCCTTGTGCGACAGCCTGTCGTGTTTGACCATAAAGCCCTCCCTGTTGAGCGCTACGCTCGGCTTATCGAAATGCCTCGACCGCAGCGGATCGAAGTCAGTTGAGAGGTGCTAGGCGATTCGCTCACGCGTCGACGTTTCGATCGAGGCCGTACACACGGCCACCGCGATCATCCCGCCCCTCAAAGCATGTGGCCCTCCCGCCTTGGTGGCGGATCTTGACCATCAGCCCAATCACACTGCGTTAGCGGCACATGCGGCCCAATAGCAAACTGACTCACCGCTCATGCCGAATTTCGCGACAACAGCTATCGGATGCAGCTTGTCGACCGTCAGCATCAACAGATGCCGCTACCCGAGCGCGTATCCCCTGATACAGGCGCTCGACAGCGTGACGGAGTCTGATGCCCGATTTCGCAAGCCACAGAAACGCTTCGGCACACAAAACACCCGATCTTCACCTCGATGCAAAGATCAAATGCGTCAATCCTCGCGCTCGAAATTGGATATCTCAAACTGCTTGCGATCTTTATCGCGAATCCAATCGGGCGCACGACCTACTCCTGACCACGTTGCTCCGCTGACGGGATCGAAATAACGGGGGCGCCGTTTGGTCGCACGACGCAGAATATCGACCGTAAAAATATCCTCGGGAGCGAAACCGAACTCGCGGACGCAATATCTGATCTCCAGCAGAATTGCCTCTGCAGCCGCTCGTCGCTCCTCGACAATCCGAGACTCCAGCTTCGCCCTTTTCTCCAGATACCGCCGATACGACTCCAGGTTGCGCATTTAGATAATCACATCTCGCCATTCTTGGAAATAGACCGTGATCGAGGCGGCAATCTATTAACAGCTCACCACTCGCCCGTCCATCGCTATTAGCCGCGGAATATTTCCAAATATTTCAACACCATCAACAGCGAATGACTCGCGCTCATTTCGTCACACGAACCACTCAGGCCACGGAATCACCTGAAAGGCAATCTCACCCGTTTCAGCAATCCACATGAAGCATGCTATATGGAGGACGAATTGCAATTGACAACATTTGTCACGAATCAATCACGCCCCAAAATTTATTCCGTTCATAAAAGTTGACAAAAAAACAGCCAAAAAATGCCACTCTATTTCGCAAATCAATCATGCCATCCAGGCACACGACGCCCAGGCATATTGTTTCAATTTACTTTCAATTAAATCCGACCGCGAAAGCACCCCATGCACGAGGGCATTCCCGGATTTAAACAACACGATAAAAATGGTGCCAATGAAGATTCTTGCCGTTGACGACGAGCCAGCACAGGCGGCGTTCATTAGCGATTCCCTGATCGCAGAAGGGTTCGACGTCCGAGGCGCTACCCGGGGTGCGGAAGCCATACGCCTCCTGGAAACCGACACCTTCAATCTGGTTGTGCTCGACTGGAACCTGCCGGATATTTCCGGGCTGGAAGTCCTCGCCTGGATTCGTGCGCGAGTGGGCAGAGATCTCCCCGTATTGTTCCTGACGAATCGCGTGCGCGAGGAGCAGCTCGTCATTGCGCTGGATGCAGGTGCCGACGACTATATGGTCAAGCCAGTCCGTCGCCATGAACTGATCGCAAGAGTCCGTGCACTCCTGCGGCGGGCCTATCCGGGGAACTCAACGCCAACATCGATCAACATTGGTCGTTATCGTCTGGACCTCGTGACCGAAACCGTATTCTTGAGCGATGAGCCGATCAAACTGACATCGAGAGAATTCAACGTCGCGGTCGCGCTGTTTCAAAACTGTGGCCGCGCCATGCCGAGAGAAGCATTGATCAAGTCGATCTGGGGCCGCCATAGCGACCACATTTCCCGAACGCTCGATACGCATATCTATCGTGTGCGATCGAAGTTGCGAATCGGACCCGAAAACGGTGTTCGACTGCGCGCTGTCTACAATCACGGCTATCGGCTGGAGGTGCTCGACCCCAACCACCCGCACGATGCGGAATAGCGGCTGCCGGTCATCCCGGCCGAAGACAGCCCTGTCGATCGAGGATCTGTCACGCTTCGTTCCTGCCGGTTGCCCACTGAGGGCTTGCAGTCAGGCAATGGCGTCACCCTGACCTCCGCGCAAACCATGCCCGGGTTGCACGATACGGCAGGCGATATCAGTGATCGACGTGCCATTGGCCATGGTTTCCATCTCTGCTGGTACCGCCAATTTCCAGGCGAGCGCCGTGACGCTCAGAATTCGATACAGGGAATGTTGCATTTTTCAACCTCACATCGGAGCGTCTTTCCGACATCGGTACGATCGTGACCGGCACGGAAGACTGCACGAACCGCCGTTACGGAGCCTGCTCGTGCGGCGGCCTGATGATCGACTTCGTCGAACCTTGAATCAGTCGGGACGCAAGTGGCATGAGCTCACCCTGTTTGGGGTGATCGGCAAGCCAGGCCACGCAGATAGCCAGCGCGATCGCGCTCCCCCACAATGTCAACAAAACACGCATCCTCACCTCACCTTCGCCGGTTTGGCCGTGGCCTGCGTGATCTTCGCCTGCGGTTTCGGTACCGTTTCGAGGACAACCACCAGCGTCACGACAAGTCCGCAGATCAGCAGACCGCACATCCCGAGCATTGCTTTATTCATTTCAGCGCCACCCCTGCATCGCTTGATCGAATGCACCGATCGATCCGCACGGGCGACCGTGCATGAACGTTCGAATCACACCCGGAAGCCTCGACGCGATTCAATCGCCCAATGACCGGCCACACAATGCGTGTTGGTGACGGTCGCATCGCCCTTGATACCGTCGATCTCAATGAATTTTTCCCTGTCATGACGAGGCGCATCGGTCGTGAGCTGTCCGCGAGTCTCGCCGGCAAACCGGGCCTTTCGTCGCCCCATGAACACATCTGCGGCGATATCAGTTGCTTCTCCGACGAGGTTCGTCGTTGATCTTCGGGGAAGAGGTCGGCTTCAATTTCTCACCATTTTATTAATCAGGAATGCATATCAATAGGCGAACAATCCGACTTCACCCAATACACCGAAGCATCATCAGATTGGAGCGGGCTATCGACGATTCACGCTTTTTCGGCGCCCCTCTACAACTGGGCGGCAGTCGCCCGATACGATCGCATGAAATGCCCGAAAGCCGTCGGCCGGAATGGCTCGGGAGACGGCTCCGCTTGCTCCATGGGTCGACTAGTCACGCCGATCCGCCCTCTCCGCCGACAAAGCCGCGGCATTGAACTCCAACTCGGACAGGACGCGCTCGATTACCTCGGTCCAGTTTCCGCGCGTGGTCTGGGTAAAGATTCGCATGCCGGGGTACCACGGACTATCGTCGCGATTACGCAACCAGCGCCAGCAGCCCGCATACCGGTTCAGTAACCACACGCGCTTCCCCATGGATGCGGCCAGATGAGCAACCGCGGTGTCAACGGAAATGACCAGATCCAGCGTCGATGAGGGCTGCGGTATCGGCAAAATCCCTCACCTCGTGCATCCAGTCGACGACACGTGGATACGTCTCGTGGGATAGCGCTTTCGACATGTCGTCCGCCTTCTGCAGACTGATCCAGTGCGCACCAGGCCACGCGAGCAATGGCGCCATCGTCTCCAGGTTGATGCTGCGCCGACGATCTTCGGCCGTGCCCGAATGCCCTCCCGCCCAGACGACCCCGATGCGCGGCAAGGTACCTGGCGCCAACGTTGCCGCTTTCGATGACCATTTTCGCGACCGTCGCCGATCGGCGTACAAATAAGGCAGGTCGGCGGGAATGGTGTCTACTCGCGTTCCGAAGGCCATCGGCAGCGACAGGAGCGGGCTATACCAGTCCCATCGAAGCGCGTTCAATGGCTTGGCTTCGAGCAGCGTCAGATTTGACCACCGAGAGCAAAGCGAATCGGCCAGCAACCGGTGTAGCGGTTTCGGGCACATGAATCCAACTTCCGTGAAATGTCCGAGCGCCATTTCGAGATATCGGCAGAATTGCAGCGTATCGCCAAAGCCCTGCTCGGCCAAAACGAGCAGGCGGTTTTCGCCTGGCGGCAGCCCTTGCCCCAGCCACCGACGGATCGCCATGGCAGGAGGCTTGATCCCTGGAGGCGAATCGCCCACTCGAATGGTTGCCCATCGGTGTTCGAAATATGGCCAGGCTTCCTCATAGTCCCCGGTGCAAAGCAATGCATATCCAAGATTGGCGTGAGCAACGAGATGGTTTGGATTCAACTTGATTGCTTGACGATACGCATTTATCGCCAGATCGATCTTTCCTGACTGGAAGAAAAAAACGCCCAAATTGCTGTGAGCATCCGCACGCGCTGGATATCGTTCGATCGTGCGTCGGCAATACTCCCCGGCCTCTTCCGGCTTGTCATCCAGCTCCAAGGCCGTAAACAGGTTATTCAGCAGCCTCGAAGTGTCCAGGTCCGGCTGATGATCTTCTGCAAATGCCAGACCAATTCGCGCACTTGCTGCCGCCTGCGAAAATGCCTTCAATCGGACTTGCGCCACGCTCAGGCTGTTGTAGAAGACTGCGTTGGGAGACGCGTCAATAGCCCTCTTGAACCAGTCCTCGGCCTCCTCAGCCCTATTCAACGACAAAGCGATCAGCCCTCTCAGATGCAGGACATCACCGCTTGACGGGTACTCCGTCAGAACTTCGTCGACGAGCTGAAGCGCGAGTTCAAGCTGGCCGGTGTTATAAGCGCCGATGGCCTTTTCATAGCACAACTGGATATCGTCGATACTCGATTCCATAGCAACCCCGATCAGCAACCCACGGTAATGAACGTTCCGCTGCGCGGTCCGGAATCGGGAATTGGATGCTGGATATCCACTATCGCCTCAATACCGATTTTCCAGCGATGCATGGGCGCGCGTCGGAAACCGCCTGTTTTCGGGGGGGGATCCTTCCAACGTCGATGTGTCGGCATGGAGATGCAAACAAACCTCGATTCATTACCGAACAAACAATATCCAGAGATCGGTCGTGGCCAAGCACCGTCCAAGGGAATCCCGCCCCTGCCCCCGCGATGAGAAAAAAAGCCAAGCGTGAGCTTGGCGCCAAATCCGAGGGGAAGTGCTCCGGTAACAGAGCAGTAACGATGGTACGCGCCCGCACACGGCGAGATTTGAACGATTGTCACATCCAGAAAAAGGGATCATTTGCGGCCTTCCGCAATCATCGCCATCGGCCTGCGAGAACCAGCCATTCAAATTCAAGCGACCATCGGCTCAACGACGGAAGCGTGCCTTGTCCGGAAGCCTCGCTTCAACAACAGGGTCCGTCCGAATCTGAACGAGCCTCGGCATCAACCGTCGGAACCCCGCACGAATACGACAAATAAACCCTTACAACGCAAACCCTCAGGAACGCTCACGAGCCCGGCCGGCGGGCTCGCCCGGTTCGCGAATTTCACCGGGCCTGTTTGCGCACCGGGAAAGCACGGAGTTCGTGCGGCCGGTGACATCGCATAATGAATCTCAATCGCGACGTCGATTCCGTCCACTGGAACGCGCCACCTGGCGCACGCCGGATGTCTCTGGCGCCGCTCCTCGCGGATCTATCGATCCGCGCCAAAGCATTCATTTTCATTACGCCGATATTTACGTTTTACCTCTCGGCTAAACACGTAGCACCTGCTGTCCGTAAGCCCTTGGATTACATTCAGTAATTTAGATGCGAATCATTCTCGTTTACATTGACTTTCCCATTTGACACTCCTACGATGCGCCGCGTTGCGTTCATCTTCATGCCCTGGCCAATCGGTGCCGAGCGTCCGGACAGCGACCGACAAGCAGGACTACACACTAATTAGAACCAGGGATTTGATATGAAGTTTGCGTCGTTCCAGGGAGACAGCGTCCGTGCCCGGATGCGCCCCGCCGCCTGCGCGGCCATTCTTGCGTGCGCATCGTTCGCGAGCGGCGCGGCGTTCGCCGACGTGCCGGTCGACGCACAGCCCGAAGCACCCGAGGCCGACCTCGCGATCCAGGCGAAGCCGACCAACATGTGGACCGGCATCTGGACCCGCCAGAACCTGCTCGGCGACATGGGCGGCATCCGCCCGTGGCTCGGCAAGTACGGCGCAACGCTGCAGATCACCGAAACCAGCGAATACCTCGCGAACCTGCGCGGCGGCCTGAACCGCGGCGGCGCCTACGACGGGCTGACGACCGCCACCTTGACGGTCGACACGCAAAAGGCGATCGGCCTGCCTGGCGGCACGTTCAACGTCAGCGCGCTGCAGATCCACGGCACCAACCTGAGTGCGCGGAACCTCGGCACGCTCAACACCGCGAGCGGCATCGAGGCGCAGGGCACGACGCGCCTGTGGGAGCTGTGGTACCAGCAGTCGTTCCTCGACAAGCGGGTCGACGTGAAGATCGGCCAGCAGAGCCTGGACCAGGAATTCATGGTCAGCACGTATGCGAACACGTTCATCAACACGATGTTCGGCTGGCCGGCGCTGCCGTCGTACGACCTGCCGAACGGCGGCCCCGCGTATCCGCTCGCGGGCCTCGGCGTGCGCGTGCGTGCGCAGATCACGCCGAAGCTCACCGCGCTCGCGGGCGTGTTCGACGGCGACCCGCTCGGCAACAACCCGAACAACCTCAGCGGCACCAACTTCAACCTGCACAACGGTGCGCTCTATATTGGCGAACTGCAGTACGCGCTGAACCAGCCGTCCGACGGCGAAATGGACACCGGCCGCTCGAACGGGCTGCCGGGCACCTACAAGATCGGCGTCTGGTATCACAACGGCCGCTTCGCGGACCAGAACGTGGGCACCGACGGGCTGTCTCTCTCGGATCCCGCGTCGAACGGCGACGCACAGCAGCGTCACGGCAACTACAGCTTCTACGCGGTGGCCGACCAGATGATCTGGCGCCCCGACCCGACCGGCCCGCGAAGCCTCGGCGTGTTCGCACGCGTGATGGGCGCGCCGGGCGACCGCAACCTGGTGAGCTTCTCCGCCAACGCGGGGATCGTGCTGAAGGCGCCGTTCGAAGGCCGCGACAACGACAGCGTCGGCCTCGGCGTCACGTACATCCAGGTCGGCAACCACGTGACCGACCTCGACCAGACCGCGCAGTCGTCCGCAACCGGCCCGTACGGCGTGCGTACCCGCGAGACGACGCTCGAAGCGACCTACCAGTACCAGGTCAACCCGTGGTGGATCGTCCAGGCCGATGCGCAGTACACGTTCAACGCCGGCGCCGGCCAGAACCCGAGCGACGCGACCCAGCCGCTGCGCAACACGTTCGTGATCGGCGCGCGTACGACGATCACGTTCTGAGCGGACGCGCCCACGCTGACCATTTTCGCGCGCCGCCCGGACGGCGCGCTCCCCAGGAGACCCACATGAATCCATCCGCCCCGCTTCGCCGCCTCGCGACGGGCGCACTGGCCGCCGCCGCACTGACGGCCGCCGCCGGCGCACTCGCCGAGCCGCAAGGCTTTCTCGAGACCGTGCATCGCCACACCACGCTCGTCAACACGGTGCCGGACAACGGTGACCAGAACCCGTACGCGATCGCGGTCGCGCCGGTGTCGGCCGGCACGATCCAGGCGGGCGACGTGCTCGTCGACAACTTCAACAACTCGGCGAACCTGCAAGGCACCGGCAGCACGATCGTCAACTACCGCCCGTCGACGAAGCAACTGAGCCTGTTCGCATCGATCCCGCGCGACCTGAAGGCGTGCCCGGGCGGCGTCGGCCTGTCGACGGCGATGACGATGCTGAGGTCAGGCTGGGTGATCGTCGGCAGCACGCCGAGCAACGACGGCACGACCAACACCAAGGGCGCCGGCTGCCTGATCGTGCTCGATCCGCAAGGCAAGATCGCGTCGACGTGGTCGACCCCGAACATCAACGACCCGTGGGGCAACATGGCCGTGGTCGACCGCGGCGACAGCGCGACGCTGTTCGTCAGCATGGCCGGCTTCGGCGTCGGCGGCGCGGACGGCAATCCGCCCGTCTACAAGCAGGCGACCGTGCTGCGTCTCGACCTCGACGTGCCGGCCGGCAAGCCGCCCGTGATCAAGCAGGAAACGGTCGTCGCGAGCGGCCTCGGCGCGCAGGCCGACAAGGGCGTGTTCCTGGTCGGCCCGACCGGCCTCGCGCTGTCCGGCGACCAGAAGAAGCTGTACGTGTCGGACGCGATCGGCAACCGCATCGTCGAAATCGACGACCCGCTCACGCGCGACACCAGCGCAGGCGTCGGCCGCCAGATCACCGCCGACGGCTTCCTGCGCCGCCCGCTCGCGCTCGCAACCGCGCCGAACGGCCACCTGCTCACGACCAACGGGCAGAACGGCCAGGTCGTCGAGATCGATCCGGTCGCCGGCAAGCAGATCTACGCGCGCTGGATCAATACCGACAAGGCGCAGTCGCCCCCCGGCAACGGCAACCTGTTCGGCATCGCAATGACGCCTGAAGGCGACGGCTTCTACTACGTCGCGGACGACGTCAACACGCTGTTGCTCGCGAAGTAAGGGAGCCGACCATGGCAGACGATTCCAACCAGCCACCCCGCCCCGCACGGCGTGGCTTCCTGAAGGCGGCCGACGCCTGCGCTGGTGTCGCGCGTGAGCGGGTCGTCGATTTCGACGATG
>NZ_JAAGPG010000233.1:0-12304 GCF_017104665.1 Burkholderia sp. Se-20378
CCCACAGCAGCCCGGAAGCGGCGGGCGGTGTTTCGTCTGAAGAACGGGAGTGAGTGCGGGTGCGCGGTGCCGGTTGCGCGTCGTCGGATGCGTCCGGCGTCACGTAACCGTCGGTGTCGGCAGGCGGGCCGTCGTTCTCGGGCGACGCGCGTGCAGCGTCGGCCGGCACGCCGAACAGGTCGAATTGCCCGTCGGCGTGCGGCGCGCTGGCGTCGTCGTGCTGCTGTCGTTCGGGCGGCGCCTTGCGCCGCGTCCTGCCGTCACCCATGCATGCCCAGCGTGAAGCGCCGCCTAGCGCGGCAGCGCGTGTTCGTACATATAGCGCCGCGACCACGGCAGCGTTTTTGCGCTCTGCCCGGCCTTGCGGCACACGATCTGGAAGATCGACACGTCGTCGTGCTCGAACGCATACGCGCAGCCGGCGAGATACACGCGCCAGATGCGGAATTTTTCGTCGTCGACGAGTTGGCGTGCGGCTTCCGCCTTCGCCTCGAAGTTTTCCGTCCAGATGTCGAGCGTGCGCGCATAGTGCCGTCGCAGGCTTTCGACGTCAATCGCTTCGAGCCCGCCGCGCTGCGCGGCTTCCAGCGCGAGGCTGATGTGCGGCAGCTCGCCGTCCGGGAACACGTAGCGGTCGATGAACTCGCCGCCGCCGAGCGCCGTCTCGCCGCTTTCCGCGTCGGTCGACGTGATCCCGTGGTTCATCGCGATGCCGTCGTCGGCGAGCAGGTCATGGACCCGCGAGAAATAGAGCGGCAGGTTCTTGCGGCCGACGTGCTCGAACATCCCGACGCTCGTGATGCGGTCGAACTGGCCGTCGATCTCGCGGTAGTCCTGCAGCCGGATCTCGATCCTGTCTTCCAGCCCGGCGGCCTTCACGCGTGCGGTCGCGAGGTCGAACTGGTTCTGCGACAGCGTGACGCCGAGGCACTGCGCGCCGAACTTCTGCGCGGCACGGAGCACGAGCGCACCCCAGCCGCAGCCGATGTCGAGCAGGCGCTGGCCGGGCTGAAGCCGGATCTTCGTCAGGATGTGGTCGATCTTCTTGATCTGCGCGGTGGCGAGATCCTCGTCGCCGTTCTCGAAGTATGCGCACGAGTACACCATGTTCTCGTCGAGCCACAGCTGGTAGAACTCGTTCGAGACGTCGTAGTGATACTGGATCGCCTTCCTGTCGGTGCTCTTCGAGTGATTGAAGTAGCGCTTCACGCGTGCCAGCTTGCTCGCGCTCGTCACCGTGCTGCGTGCGAGCGAGTAGCCGATGTTGATGATGTCCGACAGCTTGCCTTCGATGTCGATCTTGCCCTTCACGTACGCCTCGCCGAGATTGTCGAGGCTCGGTTCGAGCAGGAGCGGCAATGCCGACGCGCTGTTCACCTTCAACGTGACCTGCGGCGCGCTGAAGGTGCCGAAATCGAGTTGATCGCCGTTCCACAGCACGAGGCGCGCCGGTATGTTCGCTTTCGCCCGTACTTCGTCCGCCCACTGTGCCAGCTTCTTTTCCCAGAACATTTGGATTCTCCGTTTGTTCGTTGAATCGAATACAGCCAAGTATCTTGACCGGCGCCCGCCGCTTGCGAGGCGGGCGCCCGGATGCAACACGAGACACGACCGGCGTGCGCCGGCGCCGCGCTTACGGCGACAGGCGCGAGATCGACCAGCCCGGCGACGTGTCGGCGTCGCGCGTATAGAGCAGGCGGTCGTGCAGCCGCGACGGACGGCCCTGCCAGAACTCGATCGAGTCGGGCACGAGGCGGTAGCCGCCCCAGTGCGGCGGGCGCGGCGGGTTGTCGCCGTAGCGTTCGCTGACGGCCTTTTCCTGCGCTTCGAGCGTCGCGCGGCTGTCGATCACCGCGCTCTGCTCCGACGCCCATGCGCCGATGCGCGAGCCGAGCGGGCGCGACGCGAAATAGCGGTCGCTTTCTTCTGCGCTGGTTTTCTCGATCCGGCCTTCGATGCGCACCTGGCGCTCGAGCTCGATCCAGTAGAACAGCAGCGCGGCCTGCGGATGCGCGGCGAGATCGCGCCCCTTGCGGCTTTCGTAATTGGTAAAGAAGACGAACCCGCGTTCGTCGACGCCCTTGATGAGCACGATGCGTGCCGACGGCCGGCCATCGTCGCCGACGGTCGCGAGCGTCATCGTGTTCGGCTCGGGCAGCTTGGCGGCGAGCGCCTCCTTGAACCAGCGGTCGAACTGGGCGAAGGGGTCGTGGGCAACGTCGGCTTCGTCGAGCGAAGCACGTGAGTAATTGATGCGGAGATCGGCGAGAGTCGTCATGTTATGCAAACGCTTCAATCTGGAACCATTGTAGCCAACGCGCGAGAAACGTGCGTGCACAGTGGCGCGTGCGAGCGAGGAGTTCAGGCAAAATAGAGGGCTGCACGACTTACGTTTTCCTTGCTGCCATGTCCGCTGCCGACGCTGCCCCGCCCCGTTCCTCTGATCTTACCCCGACCCCGGAAATCCAGCTTGACGTGGATCGAGCGCGGCGCTTTGGCGGCGTCGCGCGGCTGTACGGCGCGCCGGCCGCCGCCGCGTTCGAGCGCGCGCACGTCGCGGTGATCGGGATCGGCGGCGTCGGGTCGTGGGTGGCCGAGGCGCTTGCGCGCAACGCGGTCGGCACGCTGACGCTGATCGATCTCGACAACGTCGCCGAAAGCAATACGAACCGGCAGATCCACGCGCTCGACGGCAATTACGGCAAGCCGAAGGTCGACGCGATGGCCGAGCGGATCGCGCTGATCGATCCCGCGTGCCGCGTGAACCGGATCGAGGATTTCGTCGAGCCCGACAACTTCGACGCGCTGCTCGGCGGCGGTTTCGACTACGTGATCGACGCGATCGACAGCGTGCGTACGAAGGTCGCGCTGATCGCGTGGTGCGTCGCGAAGCGCCAGCCGCTCGTCGTGGTCGGCGGCGCGGGCGGCCAGCTCGACCCGACGCGCATCCGGATCGACGATCTCGCGCTGACGATCCAGGATCCGCTGCTGTCGAAGGTGCGTGCGCAATTGCGCAAGCAGCACGGCTTTCCGCGCGGGCCGAAGGCGCGGTTCAAGGTCAGCGCCGTGTATTCGGACGAGCCGCTGATCTATCCGGAAGCGGCTGCCTGCGACCTCGAGGACGGCGCCGAGCCGTCCGCGGCCGCGCACGTCGCGGGGCTCAACTGTGCGGGATTCGGTTCGAGCGTGTGCGTGACCGCGAGCTTCGGTTTCGCGGCCGCCGCGCATGCGCTGCGCGCGATCGCGGCGCAAGCCGCCGGCTAAGCCGCTGTGAATGGCGGTCGTTGAGGAATGCTGCGGCGCGTGACACGCGCCGTCGTATGGCATGCGGGGCAATCCCGCAGCCGGGCCGTTGCGGCCCGGCGGTCACACATCAAGTTCAATTGAGCGCCATGCTCAGCTTGCGTCGCCACCCGGCGACGAGGTCGGGGCGATCGCCGGCCAGCTCGAACACCGAGATCAGTGTGCGGCGGCCGAGATCGTCGCCGTAAGCGCGATCGCGCGTGACGATTTCCAGCAACTGCTCCACCGCGCCCTCATACGCCCGCCGCGCGATCAGGCTCTGCGCGAGATCGAAACGCGCGTCGAGATCGGCCGGGTTCGCCGCGATGCGCGCTTCGAGCGCATCGGTCGGCGGCAGGTCGGCCGTGGCTTCGAGTGCGTCGAAACGGGTCTTGATCGCCTGGTAGCGCGGATCGCCGTTCTGCACGGTCTGCGGCGACAGGCGCTCGGTCTCGGCGCGCGCGGCGTCGACCTGGTTGCTCGCGAGCAGCAGTTCGATCAGATCGAGGCGTGCGTCGTCGAAGCCGGGGTTCAGCGCGAGCGCCGCCTCGAGGTGCGTGAGCGCGTCGTCGTAGCGCTCCTCGGCCATCGCGTACTGCGCGGCGCGCCGTTCGGCCTCCTCGGGCGCCGGCAGCAGCCGGTCGAGGAAGGCGCGCAGCTGGCCTTCGGGCAGCACGCCGACGAACTGGTCGACCGGGCGCCCGTCGGCGAACGCGATCACGTGCGGGATGCTGCGCGTCTGGAAGTGCGCGGCGAGTTCCTGGTTCTCGTCGACGTTGACCTTCACGAGCTTCCAGCGGCCTTCGTAGTCGCCTTCGAGCTTTTCCAGCAGCGGGCCGAGCGTCTTGCAGGGGCCGCACCACGGCGCCCAGAAGTCGACCAGCACGGGTGCGTCCAGCGACGCCTCGATGACGTCTTTCTCGAATGTGGCAAGCGTGGTGTCCATGTCGTTCTCTTTCGTTCGAATGTCGTCAGGATGGGGGCGGTGTGCCCCTTTTTCAACGCGGCTTCGATTCGGGCAGCGGAATCCACTCGGTCTCGCCCGGCACCTTGCCCATTTCCTGGCGCGTCCATGCTTCTTTCGCGCGCTCGATCGCTGCGCGGCTGCTGGCGACGAAATTCCATTCGATGAAGCGCTCGCCGTCGATCTTGTCGCCGCCGAGCAGCATCGCGCGCGCGCCGCTGCCGCTCGTCAGCGTGACGGCGGCGCCGGGCGTGAGCACGGCCATCTGCTCGGCCGGCACGGGCGTGCCGTCGATCGTGAGCTCGCCGTCGACCACGTAGACCGCGCGTTCCTCGTGCGACGCGTCGAGTTCGAGACGGCCGCCGGCCGCGAATTCGGCCGCGACGTACAGCGTGCGCGAGAACGTCGTGACCGGCGAGCGCAGCCCGAACGCGTCGCCGGCGATCACCGTCAGCGACACGCCGTCCTCATTGCGCTTCGGCAGCGTGTCGGCCGCATGGTGCTCGAACGACGGCTCGGTCGTCTCGTGCGCGCGCGGCAGCGCGACCCAGGTCTGGATCCCGTGCACGGTGTGGCCGTTTTCGCGCTGCGCGTCGGGCGTGCGTTCGGAGTGGACGATCCCGCGGCCGGCCGTCATCCAGTTCACGTCGCCCGGCACGATTTCCTGCAGCGAACCGAGGTTGTCGCGGTGCAGGATCGCGCCGTCGAACAGGTAGGTGACGGTGGCGAGGCCGATATGCGGGTGCGGGCGCACGTCGAGCCCCGTGCCGGGCGGCAGCGTGGCGGGGCCCATGTGATCGAAGAAGATGAACGGGCCGACGAGGCGTGCGGCGAGTGCGGGCAGCGTGCGGCGCACCTGCAGGTTGCCGATGTCGCGCACGTGCGGCTTCAGCAGGGCTTTGATCGGAGCGGTCATGGCGGATCCTGTGGGGCGGCGGGGGATGCCGGTCATTGTACTGGCCGTCCGCCGCCGATTCCATGCGCGCCGCGCGGGTATCGGGCCGGGGGCTGAAACCCGGTAGACTGACCGACTTCTCGGGAACACGCCGGGCCGCCCGGGTTCTCGCCCCAAAGGACGTCCCGTTCGGGATGGCCGCGTCGGGGAGCCCAGCGCAAAGCGACAGGGCCTGAGAACACCTTGCACAACAATTCGACAATCGAGGAGACGCCGATGATGGCCCCGAAGGACTTGCTGCTTGCGCTGGTCGTGATCCTGGCGTGGGGCGTGAACTTCGTCGTGATCAAGGTCGGCCTGCACGGGATGCCGCCGATGCTGCTCGGCGCGCTGCGCTTCACGCTCGCGGCGGTGCCCGCGGTGTTCTTCGTGCGCCGGCCGCAGATTCCGTGGCGCCTGCTGGTGCTGTATGGCGCGACGATCCAGCTCGGCCAGTTCGTGTTCCTGTTCACCGGCATGTACGTCGGCATGCCGGCCGGCCTCGCATCGCTCGTGCTGCAGTCGCAGGCGTTCTTCACGCTCGTGTTCGCGATGCTGTTCCTCGGCGAGCGGCTGCGCATGCAGAACCTGCTCGGCCTCGCGATCGCCGCGGGCGGGCTCGTCGTGATCGCGGCGCAGGGCGGCCGCGCGATGACGCTCGCCGGCTTCCTGCTGACGATCTGCTCGGCGGCGATGTGGGCGTTCGGCAACATCGTCACGAAAAAGGTCGGCAAGGCGAACCTCGTGTCGCTCGTCGTGTGGGCCAGCCTCGTGCCACCCGTGCCGTTCTTCCTGCTGTCGCTGTGGTTCGAAGGGCCGCAGCGGATCGCGACCGCGCTCGCCGGGCTGAACGGTGCGTCGATCTTCGCGGTCGTCTATCTCGCGTTCGTCGCGACGCTGCTCGGCTACGGGCTGTGGAGCCGCCTGCTGTCGCGTTATCCGGCCGCGCAGGTCGCGCAATTCTCGCTGCTGGTGCCGGTCGTCGGCCTCGCATCGTCGGCGCTGCTGCTCGACGAGCATCTGACGCGCACGCAGCTGATCGGCACGGCGCTCGTGATGGGCGGGCTCGCGGTGAACGTGTTCGGCGGGAAACTGATGCGCCGCTTCGCGGCATCGTGACGCGCCGGCACGCACTGCGTGCCGGCGGCGGGGCGGGGTGGCCGGGTACGGCCGTCAGGCCATCCGGCTCTTCGCGAGCGGCGGATTCGCCGCGAAATAACGCTTGATGCCGCGGAAGATCGCGTCGGCCATCTGGTCGCGATAGCCGTCGTCGTTCAGGCGGCTTTCTTCTTCCGGGTTGCTGATGAAAGCCGTCTCGACGAGGATCGACGGAATGTCGGGCGCCTTCAGCACCGCGAACCCGGCCTGCTCGACCGAGCCCTTGTGCAGCTTGTTGATGCCGCCCACTTCCTTCAGCACGTAGTTGCCGTAGCGCAGCGAATCGCGGATCTGCGCGGTCGTCGACATGTCGAACAGCGCGCGGTTCACGGTCGCGTCCGCCGTCTTGATGTTGATGCCGCCGATCAGGTCGGACGAATTTTCCTTGTTCGCCATCCAGCGCGCCGCGGCGCTCGTCGCGCCGTGGTCGGACAGCGCGAACACCGACGAGCCGCGTGCGGACGGCGTCGTGAACGCATCGGCGTGGATCGACACGAACAGGTCGGCGCCCACGCGGCGGGCCTTCTGCACGCGCACGTTCAGCGGCACGAAGAAGTCGGCGTCGCGCGTCATCATCGCGCGCATGTTCGGCGCGCCGTCGATCTTCGCGCGCAGCTTCTTCGCGATGTCGAGCGCGATGTGCTTCTCGTACGTGCCACCGCCGCCGATCGCGCCCGGATCCTCGCCGCCATGGCCCGGATCGATCGCCACCGTCAGCAGGCGCACGGTGCCGCCCTTGCCGGATTTCGGCGCCGTGAACTTGTAGGTGTCGCCGTCGTCGTCGCTGTCGTCGCGGCGCGCGATGACGGGCGGCGGCTTGACCGCCGGCTTCGCGGGCGTCGAAGGCGTGGCGGGCGGCGTGTGCGGCGTGGCCGGCGTGTTCTGCGCGAAGCGCTGGAAGAATGCGTCGCTGTTGTCGCCCGCGGCAGGCGGCGGCAGGGGCGTACCCGGGCCGGCCAGCGCGGTCGGCGGCTGCATCTGCTGCGCGCGCGTCGTGTCGTTGAGCGCCTGCTCCTTGCGTTCCGTCTGTGCGATCAGGTCGGACAGCGGATCGGGCGCGACGGCCGGATACAGGTCGAACACGAGCCGGTACTTGTAGGTGCCGACCGGCGGCAACGTGAACACCTGTGGTTTCACCGAGCCTTTCAGGTCGAACACCATCCGCACGACGTGCGGCTGATACTGGCCGACGCGCACCGACTGGATCTGCGGATCGTTCGGCGCGATCTTCGACACGAGGTCGCGCAGTGCCTGGTCGAGGTCGAGGCCGGTCAGGTCGACGACGAGACGGTCGGGCCCTTGCAGCAGCTGTTGGCTATTCTGCAGCGGCTGGTCGGATTCGATCGTGACGCGCGTGTAATCGCGTGCGGGCCACACACGCACGCCGAGCACCGACGATGCGTGCGCGAGCCGCGGTGCGACGAGACCGAGCACCAGCGTCGACGCGCCCGCGCACAGGATCTGGCGGCGCCGCCAGTTGTGCGTCGCGGTGGCCGCCGATTCGATCGAGCGGAACGGTTTGATCAACATCTTTCGAGACATGCCTTTCCTGAAGCGCTGTACGCCCGGACGGTGAGGGCGCGGCCGTCGCCATCCACGTCGAGCGAGAAAACCAGATCGGGTACGCCGAGCAGCGTGCCCGCCTGTTGTGGCCATTCGACGAGGCAGATCGCGCTGGAATTGAAATATTCGCGAAAGCCTGCGTCGGACCATTCGGCCGGATCGTTGAAACGATACAGATCGAAGTGATAGACCTCGAGTTCCCCATCGTCGCGTTCGAGTGCGTACGGCTCGACGAGCGTATAGGTCGGACTGCGCACGCGCCCCGTGTGGCCGAGGCCCCGCAGGATCGCGCGGACGAGGGATGTCTTGCCCGCGCCGAGATCGCCGACCAGCTGGATCTGCAGCCCGTCGAATGCATGCGCGCGGGCGAGTTCGACGCGTGCCGCGTCGAGCGCGTGTGCGAAGCGGGTGCCGAAAGCCTCGGTCGCCGCTTCGTCGGCGAGCGCGATCACGCGCTGCTCGAGCGGGGCGGGCAACGTGATGACATGAGGCGGGTGGCTGGACGTGGCTGACATTCTCGTAAAATAGTGCGATGAACCGATTACCGGAACTCGCCGCATCCGACAGGCCTTCGACTTGTGCCGAAGGTGCGGCACCGTGCGCGCTCGACGATGCGGCGTTGACTGCGCTCGCCGCGCGCATCAGGGCGTGGGGGCGCGAATTGGGTTTCGGGGCGATCGGCATCAGCGATACCGATCTCTCGGATGCCGAAGCAGGCCTCGCCGCCTGGCTGGAAGCCGGATACCACGGCGAAATGGATTATATGGCGAAACATGGGATGAAACGCGCGCGTCCGGCCGAACTTGTGGCCGGTACGCGACGCGTGATCTCCGCCCGGCTCGCCTATCTGCCGGCCGAAACGCTGGCCGCCGACGTACCTGACAGCGAGCCAGGCGCGCTCGTGCCGCACGACTGGCGTGCGCGCGAACGAGCCCGGCTCGACGATCCGCAGGCGGCCGTCGTGTCGATCTACGCACGCGGCCGCGACTATCACAAGGTGCTGCGCAACCGCCTGCAGACGCTCGCGGAGCGCATCGAGCAGGAGATCGGCGCGTTCGGCTACCGCGTGTTCACCGATTCGGCGCCCGTGCTCGAGGTCGAGCTCGCGCAGAAGGCCGGCGTCGGCTGGCGCGGCAAGCACACGCTGCTGCTGCAGCGCGATGCGGGCTCGCTGTTCTTCCTCGGCGAGATCTACGTCGACGTGCCGCTGCCGACCGACGCGCACACGTCCCCCGACACCGCGCCCGAAACGCCCGGCGCGCACTGCGGCAGCTGCACGCGCTGCATCGCCGCCTGTCCGACCGGTGCGATCGTCGAGCCATACCGCGTCGATGCGCGCCGCTGCATCTCGTACCTGACGATCGAACTGAAAGGCAGCATCCCCGAGCCGCTACGGCCGATGATCGGCAATCGCGTGTACGGCTGCGACGACTGCCAGCTCGTGTGCCCGTGGAACAAGTTCGCGCAGGCCGCGCCCGTCGCCGATTTCGACGTGCGGCACGGCCTCGACCGCGCGACGCTCGTCGAGCTGTTTGCGTGGGATGCGGACACGTTCGATACGCGCATGCAGGGCAGTGCGATCCGGCGCATCGGCTACGAAAGCTGGCTGCGCAATCTCGCGGTCGGGCTCGGCAATGCGCTGCGCGCGGACGCGGGCCGGCTCGCGCCGCAGGCGCGCGACGCAATCGTGGCCGCGTTGCGCGCGCGGGCCGACGATCCGTCGCCGGTCGTGCGCGAGCATGTCGAGTGGGCGCTGCGTGCCGCGTGAAGGCGGCGTAAAGTGTCGTCGGCGCGCGGTGGTGCCGCGCGCATCCATCGGTCAGGAGAGGGCCATGTTCAATGCAGTCATCGACGCGCCGTTCGGCAAGGTCGGCATCCGCACGGATGCCGCGGTGGTGCGCGAGATCGTCTATCTGCCCGAATCGGTGAAGTCGGTTGATCCGGATTCGCCGCTCGCGAAGCGCGCGGTCAAGCAGATCGAACGTTATTTCGAGCGCGCGTCGGCGCGCTTCGACCTGCCGCTCGCCGAAGTCGGCAGCGCGTTCCAGCACCGCGTGTGGGACGTGATCAGCGATATCCCGCCCGGCACGGTGCTGACCTACGGGCAGGTCGCGAAGCGGATCGGCAGCGCGCCGCGCGCGGTCGGCCAGGCGTGCGGCGCGAACTACTTCCCGCTCGTGATTCCGTGCCATCGCGTCGTCGCGGCGGGCGGCCTCGGCGGTTTCGCGAACCACGACGACAACGGTTATTACCAGAAAGTGAAGCGCTGGCTGCTGGCGCACGAAGGCGTGCCGTACTGATGAGTGAATCGCTGATTTCCCCCGAAGCCGACGGCGATGCCGCCGAGGCGTCCGCCGCGCTGCTCGCGAGCCGTGCGTCGATCGACGTGTTTTGCGATGCGCTGTGGCTCGAGCACGGGCTCGCGCGCAATACGCTCGACGCGTACCGGCGCGATCTGGCGCTGTTTTCCCAATGGCTGGCAGAGACGCACGACGCGCCGCTCGATTCGGTCGACGAAGCGATGGTGACGGGCTACATCGCCGCGCGCAGCGACGGCAAGGCGACGTCGTCGAACCGGCGGCTGTCCGTGTTCCGGCGCTATTACGGCTGGGCCTTGCGCGAGCATCGCGCGAGCGCCGACCCGACGCTGCGGATCACGTCCGCGAAGCAGGCGGCCCGGTTTCCGGCGACGCTGTCGGAGGCGCAGGTCGAGGCGCTGCTCGGCGCACCCGACATCGGCACGCCGCTCGGCCTGCGCGATCGCACGATGCTCGAGCTGATGTATGCGAGCGGGTTGCGCGTAAGCGAGCTCGTGATGCTGAAGACCGTCGAGGTCGGGCTCAACGAGGGCGTCGTGCGCGTGATGGGCAAGGGCTCGAAGGAGCGGCTCGTGCCGTTCGGCGAAGTCGCGCACGGCTGGATCGAGCGCTACCTGCGCGAGGCGCGGCCGGCACTGCTCGGCGCGCGTGCGGCCGACGCGCTGTTCGTGACCGCACGCGGCGACGGGATGACGCGCCAGCAGTTCTGGAACATCATCAAGCGCCACGCGCAGCACGCGGACGTGCGCGCGCACCTGTCGCCGCATACGCTGCGGCATGCGTTCGCGACGCACCTGCTGAATCATGGCGCCGACCTGCGCGTCGTGCAGCTGCTGCTCGGCCACAGCGACATCTCGACCACGCAGATCTATACGCACGTTGCACGCGAGCGCTTGAAGACGCTGCACGCGCAACACCATCCGCGCGGTTAGCGCATCCGGCGTGGCGCGGGCTGTGTCACGCGCCGAGCCGGCCCAGGTCAGACCAGTTCGCGCAGCTTGTGCTTCAGCACCTTGCCCGTCGACGCGGCCGGCAGCGCGTCGAGCGCACGGATGTGCGCGGGGCGTTTGTAAGGCGCGAGCCGCTCCGCACACCACGCGTGCAACGCCGCTTCGTCCGCCGCCGCGCCGGGCACCAGCTCGACGAACGCGAGCACTTCCTCGTTGCCTTCGACCGCGCGGCCGATGACGGCCGCCTGCACGACGTCCGGATGCGCGTTCAGCACCTGTTCGACTTCGACCGGATAGACGTTGAAGCCCGACCGGATGATCAGCTCCTTGCTGCGGCCCGCGATCGTCACGGCGCCGTCCGCCTCCTGCCGTGCGAGATCGCCGGTGCTCAGCCAGCCGTCCGGCGACACGGCCGCGTGTGTCGCGTCCGCGTTGCGGTAATAACCGAGCATCACGTTCGGCCCGCGCACGCGGATCTCGCCGACTTCACCTGGCGGTACGTCGGTGCCGTCCGGCGCGACGATCCGCATCTCCACGCCGGGAATCGGCACGCCGACCGAGCCGTCGGTGCGCGGCGCGTCGAGTGGCGTCTGCGTGATCGTCGGGCTGCTTTCGGTCATCCCGTAGCCGTTGTGAAGCGGCACGCCGTACAGGCGCTCGACGCGCGCCTTCAGGTTCGCGTCGAGCGGCGAGCCGCCCGAATACGCAAAGCGCAGGCGCGGTGCGCGCCACGCGTGGCCGTGCGTGTGCAGGTGTTCGAGCAGCTTCGCGTGCATCGCGGGCACGCCCTGGAAGATCGTGACGCCTTCGTCGGCGAGCGCGACGCGCACGGCTTCCGGCGAGAAGCGCGGCACGAGCCGCAGCGTCGCACCCGCATACAGGCTGCCGAGGCAGACCGACGCGAGCCCGTACACATGCGACACGGGTAGCACGGTGTAGACGACGTCGTCGGGCGACACGCGGCGCAGCGTGCTCGACGTCGCCGCGATGAACAGCAGGTTGCGATGCGACAGCATCACGCCTTTCGGCGTGCCGGTCGTGCCGGTCGTGTAGATCAGCGCCGCGCATTGCGCGGCACCGTCGGCGGCGACCGGTTCGCCCGGCGCGTTGGCGTCGGCGCGATACGACCACGCAC
>NZ_JAAGPG010000234.1:0-237 GCF_017104665.1 Burkholderia sp. Se-20378
GAAAAAAACAATCCCCCCCCCCCCCCCCCCCTCTCTCCCCTCCCCCCCCCCCCCCCCCCCCACCCCTCCAACCACCCTCCCCCCCCCGCCCTCGGACACCCACGTCTGCCGTCCCCACCGCCACGCGCACCTCCTTCACACCAACATCGCCCTCTCCCTCCACTCCCCACCCACTCCCACCACCCAAGCCACCACTACACCCCCTCCACCAACAGCCCTCAACACGCACCACAGCCA